>NZ_WLZY01000016.1 GCF_010122465.1 Phytoactinopolyspora mesophila
TGCACTGAAAGTGCCTTCCGACGCAGAGACGATTAGGGCCTAGACAATCCTCATTGTCCCTGCACAGAAGGCACTTTCTCTATTCACCACGCCGAACGATCAACCAACCGGTCCACGGATCCAGGCTTAGAGGGCGAGCGGGACAGACATACGCGGTTGGCTTGCGAGGGTCAGAGATGAGCGCGCAACCAGGTCTCGGTCGTGTTGACATGCATCATCGCCGCTGATTGCGCCAAGACGGCATCCCCGACGGCAAGTGCGGAGTAGATGGCTTCATGCTCGGCCAGCGTGCGCCCAGCGGCGCGATCGTTGACCAGTCCATGCCAGACCCGAGCGCGCACGGTTCGTCCGGCGATACCATCCAGCATGGCGGAAAGGGTGTCGTTGCCGGTGGCGGCGATCACCTCCCGGTGAAAGGCCGCGTCGTGGTAGTTGAGCAACTCAACATCGTCCGCCGCCGCGCGCATGGCATCGAGATGTTCCTTGACTAAGGCCAACTGATGTGGCGACATCCGGCTCGCGGCGAGCGCGGTGGCGACCGGCTCGAACAGGCGGCGCACTTCTATCACCTCGAGGAGCGTGTCGCCACGGAGAAGCTCGACCGCCGCGCCGACCCCTTGCAGTAGCTCCTTGGGCTCCAGGCTGGTAACGAACGTGCCGCTGCCGCGTCTCACCTCCAGAACGTGCATCGCCACCAACGCCTGAACGGCCTCACGTAGCAGGTTACGTCCCAAACCCAACTCGGCTGCCAACTCTTGCTCAGGCGGGAGCTTCGCCCCTGGCTGGAGCTCGCCGGACTGGATGAGCTCCCGGATCCGGGCAATGGCCTGGTTGGTCAGCGACATACGTGCCCCTGCCTATTCGGCCCGCGCTGTGGCGGGGATGAATGGGTCGGTACCGACGCCCATTCTAGAGTCATCCCATGTCTGGATATCAGTTGTCGCTGTCGCTTCAACGTATCCGCGCCTCGCTGGCATTTTTCCAGCACCGATATTGGCTAACAGGGCAGTGGCCATGGAGGATGGGAGATGACATCCCATGACAGTTGGACTGTCTTTGCCCTTGGGCACCGCCACATTGGCACGATGGGCCGATCGGAGTGGCTGCGGACCTCATGACCAGCGGGGAGGTCTCTCGGCCCCATCGCCTCAGTCACAAGGCGCCCCAGCGGGCCCCGGAGGTTCATGATCACGTTCTCAGGATCTTCTCCATCGGCTTACCTCTGGCGAGCTCGTCGACCAACTTATCTAGGTAGCGGATCTTCTGCATCAATGGATCGTCGATGTCCTCGACACGCACGCCGCACACCACGCCGGTGATCAACGAGGCATTCGGGTTGAGTCGCGAATCTGCGAAGAAGTCCTCGAAGGTTGTGCCGTTGTCGAGGTGGCTCCTCAACTCGGCCTCGTCAAAGCCGGTTAGCCACTGGATGACCTGATCCAACTCGGCCCTCGTGCGCCCCTTTTTCTCCGCTTTGGTGACGTAGTGGGGGTACACCGACGCGAAGCTGGTGCCGAATATCCTGCTCACCTTCTCCAGGGTAGGCCGCCGCGCCCTGAGGGGCGACTCCGCTGGCCGGCTCGGCCCATCTCCCTGATCAGTCATCAGCAAAAAGCGACACGTTCGACGATGACATCCCATCTCTTGACGTTAAGGTAGCAGTCAGGGTGCCCGAGATCTTTCCGACGAGCAGCATAAATCCAGGTCAAAGACTTTTCATCACTTGGGCATGGACACCTCCGAAGATGAGGCGATATAAATACATCCCATTACTTCAGGATGTCCATCCGGTGACAGATCGGAGACGTGAACCGTGGCGCATCATCAGACCGGGCCAAGCCCGTACCTCGACGAGAGCGTGTGACCGGTGGCCGAGGTGATCAGCGCGCTCGAGGCAGTCGACGTCCGCTTTCCCACGTCACGTGATCTTGATGGTTCGGATGCGATGAATCCCGAACCCGATTACTCGGCAGCGTACGTCGTTATCCGTACCACTGCCGGGCGGGAAGGGTTCGGGCTGGCATTCACCGTGGGACGCGGCAACGATGCTCAGGTTGCCGCCATCGAGGCCCTCGCGCCGCTGGTGATCGGTCTTCCCTTGCCGGACGTGCTCTCCGATTTGGGCGGGTTCTCCGAGATGCTCACCGGCGACAGCCAGCTGCGCTGGCTTGGCCCGTACAAGGGCGTCATTCATATGGCCGCCGCGGCAATCATCAACGCGACCTGGGATCTGTACGGCCGGGTGGAAGACAAACCGGTCTGGCGGTTGCTGGCGGAGATGTCGCCGCAACAGTTGGTTGATCTCGTCGACTTCCGCTACCTGGAAGATGCCCTGACTCCGGCCGAGGCGCTGGAAATCCTGGAACAGGCTCAGCCTGGCCGCGGAGCTCGCCAGGCGGATCTCATCGCCAACGGTTATCCGGCCTACACGACTACTCCGGGGTGGCTGGGCTACACCGACGACAAACTGGTCCGGCTCGCTAAGGAAGCGGTGGCGGACGGGTTCGATCACATCAAGCTCAAAGTCGGCGCGGATTTGGACACCGACATACGACGTCTCGGGCTGGCGCGCGAGACGCTCGGCCCGGCGGCGCGTATCGCCATCGACGCCAACCAGGCCTGGGGCGTCCAGCAAGCCATCGAGTGGCTGGAGCCCCTGGCGCGTTTCGATCCGTACTGGATCGAGGAGCCCACGTCGCCCGACGACGTATTGGGCCACGCCGCTATCCGGGACGCGGTGGCGCCCATCAAGGTGGCCGCCGGTGAGCACATCCACAACCAGGTGATGTTCAAGCAGTTTCTGCAGGCAGGCGCCCTCGACGTCGTTCAGCTGGATGCATCCCGCGTGGCAGGGGTCACCGAGAACGTGGCGGTCATCCTTCTCGCGGCGAAGTACGGCGTGCCCATCTGCCCTCACGCTGGCGGCGTAGGCCTATGCGAGATGGTCCAGCACCTGGCCATGTTCGATTACGTCGCGGTCAGCGCCAGCACGGACGGGCGGGCCATCGAGTACATCGATCACCTGCACGAGCATTTCGTCGACCCAGTTGTGATCCGCGACGGGCGGTATCTCGCACCCTCGGCGCCAGGAATCGGCGCCGAGATGCACCGCCACTCGGTTGACACGTACCGCTGGCAGGAGGACGGCCCATGACGCGCCGGACGGAGCTGCTCAACCGCTCGTGGAAGTTCGCGTACGGCGACCCTCCGGGCGCGGTCCACTCGGATTTCGACGACAGCCGCTGGTTCGACGTCGGTCTTCCCCACTCGTTCGGCATCCCGTACTTCATGGAAGGCGGCTTCTACGTCGGCAAGGGTGTCTACCGCAGGACGATTCACCTTGGGGATGACGACGTCGACCGATACGTCGCGCTGGAGTTCCACGGGGTGTTCCAGGACGCCGAGGTGTACGTGAACGGCGAGCGAGCCGGCCGCCACCTCGGCGGCTACACCGCGTTCATCGTGGACATCTCCAGCCTTGTGCGACCGGGCTCGAACCTGATCGCTGTACGAGTGAGCAATGAGTGGAACCCACGGCTCGCACCGCGAGCGGGAGAACATGTCTTCAACGGCGGCATCTATCGCGACGTCTCGTTGATCGTGGCCGAACAGACGCGCATCGCGTGGTACGGCACCGGGATCAGCACCACACGGGTAGACGGCAGCGACGCCACAGTGACGGTCGCGACCGAACTCGTCAACGACTCCGACCTGGCGTTCACCGGCGACCTGCTCGCGGAGGTGTCCTTGGACGAGACCCCCGTGCTCACTGCCGAGATCCCCGTCACGCTGGCGGCCGGCGAGACTCGCACGTTCCGTCAGGAGATCACTATTCCGGACGTGCGCCTGTGGCACCCGGACACGCCGACGCTGTACCGGCTCGATCAGGCGCTCGCCGGCGGGTCCGGCCCGATTGACAATACGCGGACCGAGTTCGGCGTACGGACCGTCGAGTTCACCACCGACGACGGCTTCTTCCTCAACGGACGCCGGCTGGCCATCCATGGTGCCAATGTCCACCAGGACCATGCCGGCTGGAGTGACGCCGTGACACACGCTGGCATCCGGCGTGACGTGGCCCTGATCCGTGAGTGCGGAATGAACTTCATCCGCGGCTCGCACTATCCCCACCACGAGCAGTTTGCCACCGAGTGCGACCGGCAAGGTCTTCTCTTCTGGTCCGAGCTGTGCTTCTGGGGAACCGGCGGAGACAACGTCGACGGCTACTGGACTGCCAGCGCGTATCCGCCGGAGCCTGCGGACCGGGCCGAGTTCGAGGAGAGCTGCCTACAGGCTTTGTCCGAGATGATCAGGGTCAACCGGAACCATCCGAGCATCATCGCCTGGAGCGTCGGCAACGAGGCATTCTTCACCGATGACGAGGTGATCCCCGAAGCCAAGAAGCTCACCCGCCGCCTCGTCGACCTCGCGCATGAACTCGACCCCACCCGACCGGCCGCTGTCGGAGGCGCGCAACGACGAGGTTTCGACGAACTCGGCGACATCGCCGGCTACAACGGCGACGGCGCTTCTCTCTTCCACGCACCGCCGTGGCCGAACATAGTGTCCGAGTACGGCTGCGTCATGGAGGACCGGCCGGGCGTGTACGGCCCGCGGTACAGCCACGGAGTCGAAATCGAACACCGCTGGCGGTCGGGAATCGCGCTCTGGTGCGGCTTCCACCACGGCAGCATCTTGCCCGGCATGGGGTCCATGGGTTTCATCGACTATTTTCGGGTCCCGCTGCGGTCCTGGTACTGGTACCGGCACGCATTGCGAGGCGTCGACCCGCCGCCATGGCCCGTTTCCGGTACCGCGACCGCGATACGGCTTACCGCGGACCGCACCACGATCAGGACCGACGGCACTGATGACGCCCAGTTGAGGGTGGAACTGCTCGACGAGACCGGACGAGTGGTCGCCGACGACAGGCCGGTGACCATCGACGTTGTTGACGGGGGCGGCATTTTCCCGACGGGCACCTCGATCGAACTCTCGGCGCGAAACCGGGGACTGCTCGACGGCCACGGCGCTATCGAGTTCCGCTCGTACTACTCCGGCACTAATGTGCTGCGTGCCCACGCCGACGGGCTGCAGCCGGCGACACTGCACGTCGAGGCGACCGGCGGTGAGTCGTGGACGGGTCAGGATCGGCGCCTTTCCACCGGGCCGCCATCGCTCACCCACCCGCCGGCCGGCAACGTACCGAAGTTGCTCTCCGCCGACCGCCCGGTCTTCAGCAGCGGATACCGCAGCGGATCGCCGGCCAGCCTCGTCACGGACTACCGCGTCGATCGAGGATGGGTCAGTGATGTCGACCAGCCTGGCACGTGGGCCCACGTTGATCTCGAGGCTGCTTGGCACGCGGACGTCGTCACTGCCATGTTCGGCGCAGGCATCGATGTCCCGTTCGTGATCGAGACCAGCAGCGGCACTGGCGGTGGATTCACCCAGGTGGCCAATGGCACCACCGGGCGCGGTTCTGCGGTGGTGGTTCTGGGGGGCCGCACCGTTCGCGCCGTCCGGGTGGTATTCCCCGGCTCGCCCGCTGAACTGATCGAGGTGCGCGTCCATGGCCGCTGAGTATGAGCTCGCAGTGCCGCAGCAGCACTCCGAAACAGAGGAGGTGTTTTGATGGCGTCCGGCGCACCCATCACCCCACACCCCGCCGTGGGTACGACCGCCCGCCCACTGCAGACGACCAGGTCACGGACCGGCTGGCAGCTGGCCAAGCGCAGGATGCGCCGCCGCTGGCAGTTGTACCTGCTGGCCGCCGTGCCTCTGATCTACTTCCTCGTCTTCAAATACGTGCCGATGGTCAATGCTGTCATCGCGTTCAAGGATTACAGCCCCGTGGTCGGGATATGGGGCAGCCCTTGGGTCGGCTTGCAGCACTTCCAAGCGTTCTTCGATAACCCTGCGTTCTGGCGGATAGTCCGCAACACCTTCATTCTTTCGGCGTACACACTCCTCGCGGCATTCCCCATTCCGATCATCTTGGCGCTCGCGCTCAACGAGGTGCGACACAGGTTCTTCAAGCGCACGGTCCAGATGGTGACATTCGCGCCGTACTTCATCTCGACCGTCATCGTCGTGTCGATGACGATCTTGTTCCTCTCGCCGCGCATTGGGCTGGCGAATGACGCGCTCGGTCTGTTCGGGATCGGATCGATCGACTTCCTGGGGAACCCCGACTATTTCCGCCACATCTACGTCTGGAGCGATGTCTGGCAAACCGCGGGCTATTCCGCGGTGATCTACATGGCTGCCCTCGCCGGCATCGACCCAACGCTCTACGAATCCGCGAAAGTGGACGGCGCCTCCCGAATTCAGAAGATCATCCATGTCGACCTTCCGGGCATCATGCCCACAGCCGCCATCTTGATGATCCTCGGCGTCGGCAACATCATGGCCATCGGATTCGAGAAGGCATTTCTGCTGCAGAATCCCTTGAATCTGAGCCATTCGGAGATCATCCCGACCTACGTCTACAAGACCGGCTTGCTCAATGCGGACTTCAGCCTTGCAGCAGCGGTCGGACTGTTCAACTCGGTGATCAATCTCGGGTTGCTCGTAGGGGTGAACTTCATCGCCAAGCGCGTATTCGGCCATGGCCTGTGGTGAGCGAGACCGATGAAGGGAGGGACCTAGCGATGACCGATTCCACCGCAGTGCACAATCACGACGACGGGACCGTAGCGAAGGCACGGAAGCCGGCCCCGGCGGAGAAACGCCGGCGGTCCCGGCGAATCCGGGATAGCAATGTCGACCGCGTCTTCATGATCGGCGTCTACGCGCTCTTGCTGACATTCCTCGCGGTCGTACTGATCCCCCTGCTGCATATTCTGGCCAGCTCGTTCAGCAGCCCGAACGCGGTGTCGTCCGGACGGGTCACCCTATGGCCGGTCGAGTTCTCCGTCCGCGGCTACGAGGTTGCCATGTCCAACCCGCAGGTGGTGACCGGTTTTGTCAACTCGTTGATCTACACGAGCGCGGGCACGTTCATCAGCTTGACCCTCACCATCGCCATCGCGTACCCGCTCTCCCGCGTGGACTTCGTCGGCGCGGGCATCATCACCCGCTTCGTGGTGTTCACCATGCTGTTCGCGGGCGGCGTCATCCCGACTTACCTGGTGGTCCAATCCCTGGGGATGCTCGACACCAGGTGGGCGATGATCCTCCCACAGGCGGTGGGCGTCTGGCAGGTGATCATCGCTCGAACCTATCTCCGGCATTCGATACCGAGTGAGCTGTACGAAGCCGCCGAGATCGACGGTGCCAGTGACCTGCGGGTGCTGTGGTCCGTGGTTCTTCCGCTGGCCAAACCGATGCTCGCGGTCATCGCGCTCATGTACGCCATTTATCAGTGGAACTCGTACTTCGACGCCTTGCTCTACCTGAGGAGCGATGACCTCTACCCGCTGCAGTTGGTGTTGCGCAACATCCTCATCCTCAACACCGAAGGCGGCACGGACACCACCACGATGATGGAACGGCGCCAGATGGCCGACCTGCTCAAATACTCCCTCATCGTGATCTCGACCGTGCCCGTCCTGCTCATCTATCCCTTCGTCGCCCGTCACTTCAGCAAGGGAGCGACGCTGGGCGCGGTCAAGGGCTGACGGCGATGCCGAACTCTCGACCTTTCATCTGACACGTAGTGGTACAACCCACCCCGTCCCATCCAGTACACGAGGTGCAACCATGATCTCCACCATCAAGAGACCGGTCGCTGCGTTCGCAGCGCTGCTCGTCTGTGTGCTGCCGGCCGCCTGTTCGGGCGGCGGCGCAGGGTCCGACGACGGCACGCTCACCATCTTCGCGCCGCAGGGGGCGACCGGGAACCTGAACAACGCCTGGTTTACCGAGCACGTCGAGGAGATGTTCGATGTCGAGCTCTCGTTCGAAACGACCACGTATGACGCCAACGCGGCCAGGGAGACACGGCAGATCTCCCTCGCCAGCGGCGACCTCCCCGACGTGTACATGCTGGTCCCATGGGTCGATCAGTTCAACAAGATCGAGCTGCAGCGGCTAGCCAACCAGGGCGTCATCGAGCCGCTCAACGACCTGATCGAAGAACACGCTCCCAACATCACCGCGGAGTTCGAGCGGACACCGGAGTACCAAGAGTTCGCCACGGCCCCTGATGGCAACATCTACGGGCTGCCCCAGTGGAACGACTGCTACCACTGCTCCTACTCCGCGAAGCTGTGGATGAGATCCGACTGGCTCGACGAGCTCGGTCTGGATGTTCCGACGACAACAGATGAGATGCACGAAGTGCTGCTGGCTTTCAAGACAGAGGACCCCAACGGCAACGGCAAGGCCGATGAGATCCCGCTCTCCGGTAGCACGTCAGACCTCGTGCTGCCGTACTTCATGAATGCATTCCTGTATAACCCGCAGGCGTCCGACGCCTATCCGTCGACGCTGGCGCTCAACGACGGCCAGGTGCAGCTGCAGGCGAGCCAGGACGGCTGGCGGGAAGGGCTACGCTACATGGCGTCTCTCTTCGAGGACGGCCTCATCGATCCGGGTGCGTTCACCGACAACCGGGACGCGCTCATAGCCAAGGGTGACAACGCCGATGCGCCCATCGTCGGCGCCGCTACCGTGCAGCATCCCGGCCTCGTCGTCACTCTGAACCAGGCCGACGGCCGGGACAAGGACTACGATCCGGTTCCGCCGCTCACCGGGCCCGACGGTGCGCAGTACGCGACGTACAACCTCCCGAGCATTGCCGGCGCGACCTTCGTTCTCACGGCCGAGGCCAGTGAGGAAGCCCAGATCACCGCCATCAAGATCCTCGACTACATGTTCAGCGAGGAGGGCCATATTTTCGCGCAGTTCGGCCAGGAGGGTATTGGCTGGGAGCCGGCGCGAGAGGGCGATGTGGCGCTCGATGAAAGCCTGGAGCCGACCTTCAGGGTCATCCCGGTTGATCCGGATGAGCAAGCCGAGGCAGGTGGCTGGGGCCCCATGGCTCAGTACAACGACACCGAGGAGTTCCGCAACTCGCAGGTCGCGGATACCGATATCTATTCGGCTGACGGCTTCGAACGTCGCCTCTTCGAGGCCACCCAGCTGTACGAGGGCAAGGAAGCAGAAGACCAGATCTATCCGTACTGGAACGTGTGGTTCGACCCCGAGCACTCCAGTGAACTCGCCACCCTGCAGACGAACATCGACGACTTCGTCAACCAGAACAGTTTGCAGTTCGTGACCGGCGAGCTAGACATCGACAGCGACGCCGCCTGGGAGTCGTACCTCGATGGCTTGGAAGGCCTGGGCTTGCAGCGTTACTTGGAACTCCATCAGGAAGCCTACGAAGCTTCAATGTGACAGCAGTTCGGCGGGACAGCCGGCAGTCCGAGGTGATCGACGCGGCCTGCCGGCTTCCTCAGGACCCACTGCCGCCAAGACTCCGAGAGAGGGCACATGCCGTCGCGTCACCGCATCCGCCTCACCAGCCCAGCCACCACGTTTCACAACGGATTCCCGATCGGCAACGGTGCGCTCGGCGCCATGATGCATGGCCGTCCCGCCACGGAACGCATCGATCTCAACATCGATACCCTCTGGTCCGGCGGTCCCGTGCCGGCCGAGCAGGGAGCGCCGCCCCGCAGGTTCCTGCCCGATGTGCGCAGGGCCATCAGCGCCCGCGACTTCATCCAGGCCGACGCCGTAGCGCGCCAGATGCAGGGACCAGGCTGGACGCAGTCCTACCAGCCGCTCGGCTGGCTGGACTGGCACTACGCCCCGGACCACGAGCCGGATCTCTACCACCGCGAGCTTGATCTCACTCGGGCGGTCGCGACCACCAGTGCTCGAAGCGCGCACGGGCAGTTCCAGGTCGAGAGCTTCGTCTCGGCTCCGGCCAGCGTGCTGGTGGCATCCGCTCGTGGAACGACGCTACGCCTTGATTCCCTCATACGGTTCTCTTCTCCGCATCCGTCGACCGAGGTGATCGAGGAGGGCGACGACGACGAACGATGGCTGGTCGCCACCGGACGGGTGCCGTCCCAGGTATTCCCCAACTACATCCAGCGCGATCCCGCGGTCATCTATGCGGACGACACCCCAGGTCCCGACGGCACGGTGGCTGCCGGAATGGGGTTCGCTGTGGTCGTCGCGGTACAGCGCACCGGTCCCGACGAGGTACGTCTCGTCGTATCGGCAGCCTCCGGCTTCCGCGGATTCGACCAACGGCCCAGCGCCGACCTGCGGGCCATCGCCGCGGAAGCGAGGCGCCCAGTGGTCGCGGCCACGAGCAGGCCGACCTCGGAGCTCATGGCCGAGCACACGGGGGATTACCAGCACTTCTTCGACCGCGTGGATCTCGACCTGTCCCCGTCGGTCCAGGACAGGGAGCCGGACGGCGACGCCGACGTGGCGCGTGCCGAACTGCTCTTCCACTTCGGCCGCTACCTGCTCATCTCCAGTTCCCGGCCGGGAACTCAGGCGGCAAACCTGCAGGGCATCTGGAATGCCGATGTCCGGCCAGGATGGAGCTGCAACTACACGACCAACATCAATGTTGAGATGAATTACTGGCCCGCGGAAACCACGGCGCTGCCAGAATTGCACCAGCCACTCTTCGAGCTCATCCGCGATCTCACGGTCACGGGTGCCCAGACAGCTTCCCGCTATTACGGCGCCGCGGGGTCCGCGGCACACCACAACACCGACATCTGGCGCTTCTCTACCCCGGTGCCCGGCGATCCGCAGCACGCGAACTGGCCGTCGGCCCTGTTCTGGCTGGCCGCCCACGTGTGGGACCACCTGGACTTCGGAGCAGGAGAGGCCTTCGCACGCGAGACAGTTCTGCCTGTGCTGCGCAACGTTGTCGCCTTCGCGCTGGACATGCTGGTTCCTGACGACGACGGCGCGCTGGTGATGAGCCCGTCGACGTCTCCGGAGCATCATTTCCTGGCCGGAGCCGGCCACGCCGCAACGTCCGCCGGCGCAGCGATGGACCGCGAGCTGATACGCGAAGTCCTGACCCGCTACGTCTCCCTGACCGACCGGCTGACTGCGGATGCGTCCGACGATCTCGACCTCAGGGGCCGTGCCCGCGCCGCCCTGGCGAAACTCGCGCCGGTCGCGATCGGCGTCGACGGCACGCTGCTGGAGTGGGGCGACGAGCGCCCGCCCCGGGAACCGGGCCATCGGCACCTCTCTCACCTTTATGGGCTCTACCCCGGCACCCGGATCACCGAAGCCGGCACACCCGACGACTTCGCGGCCGCGCGGCAAGCGCTGCAGAACAGGCTGGACAACGGCAGTGGGCACACCGGCTGGAGCCAGGCCTGGATTCTCTGTCTGGCAGCTCGGTTGCGCGATCCCGAACTGGCCGAACAGTCGATCAGGATCCTCCTCGATGATCTGAGTTCGGCGTCGATGCTCGACCTACATCCGTTGGAAGGCTGGCCTACCGGTTACATCTTCCAGATCGAGGGCAACTTCGGCGCGGTCGCCGGAATGACGGAGTTGCTGGTACAAAGCCATGAAGGCGCGATCAGCCTGCTCAAGGCCCTGCCGCCGAGCTGGCACAGCGGGCAGGTACGGGGAATCCGCTGCCGCGGCGGTCATCGGGTCGACGTCACATGGTCCGGGGGAGCGCTCACCGGCGCGACTGTGACCTCCGGCGACCGCGGGGACGTCGTTCTCGATATCCCCGCATCCACACCACAGCTTACGGTTATCGATCCTGCCGGACACCCGGTTGCCGCCGTCGCCGAAGCCAGCGCCGTCGCGGCGAGACGAAGACTCAGCTGGTCCGGCGTTGCGAACGCCACCTATGAGGTCTGGGTGGAGCGCACCTGACCTTCGCCGCTGTCGCTGCTGGGCCGCCGGACCGAAGCCCGGAAAACAACATCGAATCGAATCTGGCCACCGCCGGGTCTTGACCGATGTAAACGTTACCGATTACGTTTACGGCACTTCACGAAAACGTAATCGACATCGTTTACATCAAGGTGGCAAGGGTGACAGAGGTCAGAGGCCCCGTGACGATGCACGACGTCGCGCGAAGCGCAGGCGTCTCTATCGCGACGGTGTCGCGCGTCGTCAATGGGCACTATGGCGTCAGCGCCGACACCATGTCACAAGTCCGTGCCGCGATCGAGGAGCTCGGCTACGAGTCGAGCTTGGTCGCCACCAGCCTTCGCCGAAACCGCACCAACGTCTTCGGCCT
Organism: Phytoactinopolyspora mesophila; assembly: GCF_010122465.1. Lineage (NCBI taxonomy): Bacteria > Bacillati > Actinomycetota > Actinomycetes > Jiangellales > Jiangellaceae > Phytoactinopolyspora > Phytoactinopolyspora mesophila. Next base: position 12,200 of record NZ_WLZY01000016.1, read on the forward strand.
GGTAACCCATAGCTTCGAGTCGTACACCGCCGAGGTGCTCAAGGGCGTCATGGAGGCGCTCAACGGCACCGGCCTCGACTTGATCATCTATGCGAACAGCGACACATTCGCATCTCCCTCCCCCGGCTGGGAGCAACGCAACCTCGCCCGCCTGTCGGGGACCCTGACGGACGGGTGCATCGTGGTCACACCGTGGAGCGAGGTGAAAAGTAGAACGCCTGTGGTGGCGATCGACCCGGTGCGCGATTCGACCATGCCGTCGGTGACCGCTGACAACCTCACTGGTGCGGTCACCGCGGTGAATCACCTGCTCGGCCTCGGGCACCGTCGCATCGGCTTCATCGGCGGCCGATCTAGCCTCGCGGCGGCCTGGGCCCGCGAGGAGGGCTACCGCGCAGCGCTTACCGATGCGGATTTGCCCGTCGATCCGGCACTGATCGGCAGAGGCGATTTTCACCCCGAGACCGCGATCGCACCAGCCCGCGCACTCCTCGAGCCGGCTGACCGCCCCACGGCCATCTTCACCGCAAGCGATGGGATGGCGTTGAAGGTGCTGGAGGTCGCCAGAGAACTGGGCCTCGACGTCCCGGGGGACCTGTCAGTCGTCGGCTTCGACAACATTCCCGAGTCAGGACTGGCGCAACCGGCTTTGACCACGATCGACCAGTCCATGCACCAGCTGGGATACGAGGCGGCCCGTTTGCTGCAGGAGCTGGTCGCCGGTTCAACCGACCAGCCGCTGCAGCGATTCGTCCCAACCGAGCTCGTTGTTCGCGAGTCGACCGCGCCTCCGAGCACGTAGGCACAACATCGCAGTCCGGTAGGCAAGGAAGGAGAGAAGTCAACAGTGCTGAAATCTCCGAGCAGGACATGCACATACTCCGGCCATGGGTCGTCGTCTGGTGGTGTTGCTCGCCACCGCCGCGAGCCCGCTTCGGCGGATACCCGCGGCTGGGCGCTCTGAGACCGGGTCCGATGGCGCGCATGATGTTAACGCTCACATAGCAGGTGCCGGCACGGACTTGTGGCAGAAGAACTTCGACGAAATACCCCACAAGCGAAGGGAAATGAACCGATGACTACAACGCGAGCATTCCCCCGATCAATGCAACTTCACGGGCAGCGAGCTGGCTTCAGGCCGCTGCTGCTGTCCGTTCTCGCCTCGGCGGCGATAGTGGTCGCCGCGTGTGACAGCGGAGGAAGTGTCGCTGATCTAGACAATGGCGGCGACGACGGGGAAGCCATGGAGGCCAATCCGGATCACGAGGGTGAAGAGATCGAGCTGACGTTCTGGACCTTCGTCGACGCCCACGCCGATTTCCTGAAAGAACGCGCCGAAGAGTTCAACGCCCAGAGCTCCGAGTACAACATCGTCATCAACTCGTCGGTGGCTGACTTCGGAGAGATGCATGACCGCCTGCTGGTCTCCCTTCAGTCCGCCACCGGCGCCCCGGACCTCGTCGACATCGAGATCGGCAGGTTCGGCACCTTCCTGCGCGGGGAGGTCCCGCTGCACCCACTCAACGACGTCGTGGATGAACACCGGAGCGAACTGGTCGAAGAACGATTGGCGCCGTACCAGCTCGACGGCGTCGAGTACGGGATCGACTACCACCTCGGCACCTACGCCATGTATTACAACAAGGCCATCCTGGACGAGGCCGGAGTCGACGCCGATGACATCGTCACCTGGGACGACTACATCGAAGCCGGCAAGCAGGTGGTGGCGAACACCGACGCGATGATGACGTCGGTAGAGCCCGCCTCCGCCAGCACACTGCTCGGCTTGATGAAACAGAACGGCGGCGGCATCTACGACGAGAACAACGAGTTCATCCTGGACAGCCCGGCGAATGTCGAAGCGGTTCAGCTGGTCTCCGACCTGGTCCACGAGCACGGGATCGCCGAGGCCACACCGGGCGGTGAGAACCACGAAGCGGTCTATTACGAGGCGTTCAACAATGGCGAGTACGCATCGGTGTGGATGCCGCAGTGGTACATGATCCGGTTCACCGACTTCATGCCGGAGACCGAAGGCGACATTCTGGTCCGGCCTTTGCCCGAGTTCGAGCCAGGTGGATTCGTCAGCACGATGGGTGGCGGCACGGGAACGGCGATCACCACGCAGATCGACGACGACAAGCTGGACGCGGCCAAACAGTTCCTCGAGTTCGCCAAACTCACCCATGACGCCCAAGTAGCGCTCTGGACCGACCTCGGGTTCGATCCGTTCCGCGACGACGTTTACGACCACGAGGCGCTGGCCGAGCCGGACCCGTGGTTCAACGACGAGCCGGTGATGGTCAACCTCCAGCAGACGTTCGACCGCCTCGCCCCCGAGTACACCGGCCCGCGGTACCCGGAAGCCAGCCTCCAGCTGGGTGAGAACGTGGCCTACGAAGTGATCGAAGAGGCGGCTGACCCGCAGGAGTCGCTGGAACGCGCCGCCGAGCAGGTTCGCTCCCTCGACGAGTAGCGAGGTTTGCCATGTCGGTCATGACAGAACAGCACGCACCGCGACGCAAAGAGCGCCGGCGCAAGCCACCCTTCTTCCAGCGTCCCTGGGTGGTGGCGGCGGTCTTCATCCTGCCGTTCCTCGTGCTGTACGGGGTCTTCCGCGTTTATGCGGTCGGGTACGCCGTCGTGCTGAGTTTCCAGGACATCCAAGGCATCGGCGTCACCGACTGGACCGGATTCAGCAATTACCGCCGGCTGCTGTCGGACAGCACGTTCTTCCTAGCGTTGCGGAATACAGCGCTGTACACAGCCGGCACACTGCTGGTGCTGATTCCTGTCCCGTTCGTGCTGGCGGCGGTGCTGCAGTCAAAGCTGATAGCACGGCCGGTTGCGCTGCGATCGGCGTTCTTCCTGCCGGTGCTGACGTCGCTGGTGGTCGTTGGTGTCGTGTTCTCCCTGCTTCTCACCACCAACGGGCTGGTCAACAGCTTCCTGGGGCTGTTCGGCGTTCCGGCGCAGGGGTGGCTGGAGACACGCCATCTGGCGATCCCGGCGATGATCATCATGGCGACGTGGCGATGGACCGGCATCAACATCATCTATTTCACGACCGGCCTGTCCAACATACCGAAAGAGCTCTACGAGTCGGCATCGGTGGACGGAGCGGGCCCACTGCGCCGGTTCTGGCACCTTTCGGTGCCCCTGTCGAAGCCGATCATCCTCTTTGTCACCGTCCTGACCATCTTCGGCGGGTTCCAGCTCTTCGTGGAACCGCTGATCCTGTGGGGCGGTGGCGGCGGACCGGGCCAAGGCGGCTTGAGCGTAGTCATGCACCTCTACCGGACCGCCTTCACGTCGTTCCAGCTCGGCTACGCCTCAGCGATCGGTGTGGTGCTGGCCCTGATCATCATGGCGGTGTCGCTGATCACGCTGAAGCTCTTCGGATTCTTCAAGAAGGAGTGAGACGGTCGTGACTCAGCACAACGTCATCACGTCGCCACCAACCCAGCCCAGCCCAACGGACGGCGGCGAGCCGGCCTGGCCATCCGGTCTACACCCGGATGGCCGGCGCCGCCGGTTCCTGGGAGGGCCTAAGAAGGCAATCGCGACGGCTCTGGTCACCGTCGTCGCCCTGCTGTTCATTGTCCCGTTCTATTGGCTGCTCGTCAGCGCGCTGCGCCCGTCGGAGCGGATCTTCGCCGACGCGGGCAACTTCTTACCGTCGGCGATCACGCTGGAGAACTTCCAGAACCTGTTCGCCCAGACGCCCATCGTGACCTGGTTCTTCAATTCGGTCATCCTCACGGTGGGATCCACGGTCGGCTCAATGGTCGTGGTGACGATGGCGGCATATGCGCTGGCGAAGATCCAGTTCCCGTTCCGCAACACGATCTTCGTCGGCATCCTCGCCTCGCAGATGCTGCCGTTCCACCTGCTGTTGATCCCGCTCTTCCTGCTCATGATCGACCTGAGCCTGATCGACACCCACCTGGGCGTCATCGTGCCGATGCTCGCGCATCCGTTCGGGCTGTTCTACATGCGTCAATACATGCTCGGCCTGCCGCAGGAGGTGTTCGACGCGGCGCGAGTGGACGGCGCGTCGGAGTACCGCATCTTCTTCGGCATCGTGGTGCCGATGGTGAAGCCGGCGATGGCGACGCTGGCCATCATCTTCTCCCTCGAGCAGTGGAACGACCTGCTGTGGCCGCTGATCGTCATGCGCTCGGAGGAGAACTATCCGCTCTCGGTGGGGATCACCACACTCGTCGGCCTGTACCGGCCGCGCTGGGACCTCGTCATGACCGCGGCCGTGCTCGCCGTCATTCCGATCATGATCCTCTTCTTCCTCCTCCGGCGGCAGTTCATCAACGGTCTCGGGCAACTCGGGACCGGCAGCAAATAGCCATTGCCGCGAAAGCCAGAGCAACAAAGGAGCCAATGTGCCGAGTACGAACCCCCTGACCGCAGCGGTCTACCGCGACCCGGCCGCGTCCACCGAGGACCGGGTCGACGACCTGTTGGGGAGGATGACCACCGCTGAGAAGCTCGCACAGCTCGGCAGCGTGTGGGCGTTCTCGCTGCTCGAAGGGAATCGATTCGCTGCGCACCGGGCACGCCCCACACTGGCTCTGGGCGTCGGACACCTGACCCGTCCCGCTGGTTCGACCAGCATGAAGGCCCGTGATGCCGCCCGGCTGACCAACGACGTTCAACGGTTTCTGGTGAATGAGACCCGCCTCGGTATTCCCGCCATCGCACATGAAGAGGTGTGCTCAGGTGTGATGGCGCGCGAGGCGGTGATATACCCCCAAGCCATCGGGGTCGCCAGCACATGGGATCCGGAACTCAACCGGATGCTCGCCGAATCGGTCAAGACCCAGATGCGAGCCATGGGAAGTCACCAGGGTCTGTCACCGGTGCTCGACGTCGTCCGCGATTCCCGCTGGGGACGCACGGAAGAAACGTATGGCGAAGACCCACACCTGGTGGCTCAGATGGGGCTGGCCTTCGTTCGTGGTCTCCAAGGAGACTCCCTCGCCGACGGGGTGATCGCCACCGCCAAGCACCTCGTCGGCTACGGAGCTTCGGAAGGCGGCATGAACTGGGCGCCCGCACACCTGCCACCACGCCTGCTGAGGGAGGTTTACCTATATCCCTTTGAGGTCGCCGTACGCGAGGGCGGTCTTGAGTCAGTCATGGCCGGATATCACGAGGTCGACGGCATTCCGTGTCACGCCAACCACGCTCTCGTGACGTCGGTGCTGCGTGAAGAATGGGGATTCGGCGGGACGGTCGTGTCCGACTACTTCGCGGTGGAGCAGCTGTACTCGTACCACCAGCTGGCGGTCAGCAATGAGGACGCCGCGGGCCTGGCGCTCGACGCGGGCATCGACGTGGAACTACCGGCCACCGACGCTTACGGCGAGCCGCTGGCCAACGCGCTCGATGCGGGACGGGTCAAGATCGACAGACTCGACCACGCCGTGGCTCGGGTCCTGCGGCACAAGTTCGATCTGGGCCTGTTCGAAGACCCGTTTGTGGACGAGGCGGCGGTGGACGGGGCCGTCATGACGAGTGGTCAGCGGGCTTTGGCCCTCAACATCGCTCGTCACAGCATAGTGCTGTTGAAGAACGACGCGGCGATCCTGCCGGTCGGTGACTCAGTGCGATCGGTAGCGCTCATCGGCCCCACCGCCGATGATGCTCGAAATCTGCTCGGGGATTACACATTCCCCGCCCACGCCGAGACCCTCGCCGCGGCACGCCGCCAGGGCGGTCTGCTCGGTGGCGACATGTCAATCCCGGACGACCTCGAGATCAACGAACACGTCGACGGTGTGCCGACGATCCGGGACGCACTCGCGGAGCGGCTCGGCGACCGCCTGCGGTTCGCGGCCGGATGCGAGATCGACTCGGCGTCGACCGACGGGTTCGCCGACGCCGTGGCGGCGGCGAAGGACGCCGACGTCGCGATCATGGTCCTGGGCGACCGCTCTGGTCTAACGCTCGAGGCGACCTCTGGGGAGTCGCGTGATCGCGCATCGCTGGATCTGCCCGGCGTGCAGGAGGACCTGGTTCGCGCGGTCGCCGCCACGGGTACTCCGATTGTCGCGGTGCTCGTCGCCGGCCGGCCGGTAGGCAGCGATTTCCTGCATGCCCACAGCCGCGCCGTCATCATGGCCTGGCTACCAGGAGAGTTCGGCGCCGATGCCATCGCCGAGACACTGTTGGGCGAGAACAACCCCAGTGGAAAGCTCCCCATCTCCTACCCACGTGGTGTCGGACAACTCCCCGTCTACTACGGCCATAAGACCTCCGGGGGCCGGTCTCACTGGCATGGGGATTATGTCGACATGCCGACCAGCCCCAGATATGCCTTCGGGCACGGCCTGACGTACACGGCGTTCGCCATCGAACAGGCCAGCGTCTCCCCCGCCGACGTCGTCGCAGGCGAAACTCTGGACGTGGAGGCCGTCATCACCAATACCGGTCACCGAGGCGGTGAGGATGTGCTCCAGCTTTATGTCCGCGACCCTCAGGCCAGTGTCACCCGGCCGGTCTTGGAACTGAAGAGTTTTGCCCGCGTGTCCGCCGCGCCCGGCGAACGGAAGACCGTGCGGTTCCAGCTTCCAACCGGCCAGCTGGGCTTCTACGGCCATCAGATGGACTACACGGTTGAAGCAGGAGACATCGAGGTGCATGTTGGCTTCGCCTCCGACGCACTCATGCACGCCGGGACGGCTACGATCCTGGCCGCCCCGGACGGCCGTCCGATCTCCCGGGCCTACGGGGGGCTAGTCACCATCAAGCCGACTGCCACAGGGCCATAACCGCCCACGGCGGCAGGTCGACATCGAGATCGAGCACGCCGGTGTCGGGCACGGTCAGGGTGTAACGCTGGAGTGAGTCCGCGACTCGGCTCAAGTAGGCGGTCTCTTCCCGGGACGGGTTCACGGGGGAACCCATCTGGTACCAGGCCTCGGCGACGTTCCCGTGGTCCCAGTCGATGATCTCCACAAAGAACGTCGTGCCCGGTTGGAGTCCAGCGATGGAGTGCTGGATCCTGCGGCTCGAACCCACCTCGGCCAGTCCGCGTGCCGCCGAGTACGAGCTGTGCGAGCCGACCGCCTTCATGCCCATCTCCTCGGGATAGTTGAAAAACACCGCGGACACAGCTGACGTCTGGCTGTCTCGTGTGAGGACCCCGTCGGAAGTCGACAGAAGAAGCCGGTCCCCGAGGCGTTCGAGCATCGCGAACGCGTGGAAGGTCGGCTTGCGGATACCGGTCTCATTGACCAGGCCGAACCCGCCGTGAAACGGCCCGATCCCGGCGCCCCCCTCCTCGAATACGTCGGTGAAGGTCCAATAGGCGATCGAATCGGCGAGGGTGGCGCATTTCAGGTACGACCGGGTGATGTATGTGGCGGCGAACAGTGAATCGTGGACGTGGTCGCGCGACGACGGCGACGAGGACCACTCCGTGATGTGAATCTCCGCTTCGGGATACGCGCTGTTCGCGACCAGCTTGCGAAGCAGGACGAGGTCGTCGGATGTCGCGTCGGCGTAGCGCGCGATCTGGATGCCCGCACCATCGGAGTCGAACGCGAAGTCGGTCGGATACAGGTGAGTCGAGATGAAGTCGACCGGAAGAGCGCGCTCGGCGCACCAGTCGATGAACTCCTCGATCCAGACCGGGCGCCAGTCGAGACCGTCGACATCGGTCGCCGTGGCTGTCTCATGCATCGCCGAGCGGTCCTCGGTCTCGCCCCGGTAGCGGTCGTCAGGCACGAAGACGCTGGTGGAGGGTCCGCCCACCCTCAGCTCGGGGTCGATGTCCTTGATCGCGGTGACGGTGTGCGCGTAGAGGTCGAAATACTCTGTCTTCGTCCCGGTCCAGAAGTGCGGAACCAGGTTCGGCTCGTTCCACACCTCGAAGCGCCACTCACGAACCTCGGCCAGGCCGTACCGATCGATCCAATGCTGGACTGTGCTGCTGACCAGCTCAACCCACCGGGCCATGTCTTTGGGTGGGCTACAGTGCGCGCCCCACCAGAACACCGTCTCCCGCACCGTCGCGAGCTCGCTCGGCATGAAGCCCAGCTCGACGAAGGGGCGGGCACCGCAGTCCAAGATGAAGTCGAACACTTTGTCCACGTAGCTGAAAGTGTGTATCGGGGACGCCAGGCGGGTGTTCGGCCCGAACCCGCCGCCGTAGCTCTCCCGGTACACGAACATGTCGTCGTGAAACAGCCCATGGAACCGGACGAATCGGAACCCCAGTGCGTCGACGGCTTCCTTGAACTGCTGTTGCCAATCGGCGCGCAGTGCCTCGTTCGCCCGTCCGGCGCCAACGCATTCTCTCCACACGTGGGGGAGTGGGATCTCGGCGCATGGTGCGCCGTCGACCTGCAGTTGGCGTTCGATCGTGTTACTCATCCCGGCCTCACTTCTCTGCGCCACTGGTTGGGCAAAGGTGATTGGTCGCATCGCGCCATCCCTTTGCTGGTTTCGAAATGTTTTCGAAAATTATCGCTGGCAATCAGAGGCTACTGACCTGGTATTCGTCCGTCAATGAGCCGGAAGAGCGGAGATAATGCTGGCGACAGGGTTCTAGGTCGGCTAAGATGGCGGCTCGAAATACTTTCGGTCGCTGAGGAGGGATGATGAACGGTCGACCCCGTTCTGAACGTCCCACGCTTACGGATGTAGCCCATCGCGCCGGTGTCTCGCTGGCGACTGCCTCGAAGGTCCTCAACGGGCGCACCGATGTGGCAGCCAGCACTCGTGAACGCGTCCTTGGCATCGTCACCGAGATCGGCTACAAGCCCACCACGGCACCTCCCACCCGGGGAAGGGATCGGACCCTCGTCACCGTCCTCGACATCGTCGAGTCTCAGTACGCGGCCACTGTCCTCCAGGGGATCCTGGTGGCCGCGACCGCCGCGCGGGCCGAGCTGCTCGTGCGGCTGCCGCCGGAAGAGTCGATTGGCATGAGCCGTGCGGCCGCCCGGTCGTGGATCGCCGAGCAGAGATCATCCGGCGCCATCGGGATCATCGAACTTGCGGTCACCGTGCCTGACTCGGTGCTGCTTGCCGCACGTGATCTCGAACTCCCGGTCGTGACGATCGATCCGATCGACACGACAGACCCCCGGGTGGTCAGCATTGGATCCACCAACTGGGCAGGTGGCCGCTCGGCAACCGAACACGTCATAGAGCTCGGACACCGCAGGGTCGCTTGGATAGGCGGCCCCCTGGGCTCGGCTCCGTCGGCCGATCGCTTTCACGGGTACCAGGCCGCGCTCGACTCCGCCGGCGTCCTGCCGGATCCCACCCTGATTCGCCACGACGCGTTCTCGGTCGAAGCCGGACGCCGCCACGGCCGGGACTTCCTCGGGCTACATGAACCGCCGACCGCAATTGTCGCCGGTAACGACGAGATCGCCGTCGGCGTGCTCGCCGCCGCCGAGGAACTCCGCATCAGCGTTCCGGGTGAGCTGTCGGTCACCGGATTCGACGACACACCGCAGACCCAATGGACCACCCCCCGGCTCACGTCCGTCCGGCAGCCTCTTGCCGGCATGGGGCGGATGGCGGTCGAGACCGTCCTCGGTATGGCGGAGGGCACGCAACCCGCCTCCCGGCATGTCGAGCTGGCCACAACTCTCAATGTTCGCGACTCAACAGGCCCGGTGCCGTCGTGACCCGTCCAAATAGTGTGGGGCCCTGATGAGCCAGAACCGCGAGTTAGGAAGCGGCCCCCTGGGACAGCTGACCGGAGCCTTGTACTGGTATCTGGTGGTGTCACTGCTGCTGATCTTGGCGACGCTGCCCGGGTTGGTCGGCCTTGCGCTGCTCGACCGTTCGACGGGCAACGCACCGCTAGCCGCCTTGTGCCTGGTTCCGCTCGGTCCGGCGTTGTCTGCCGCGTTGTTCGCATTGCAGGACAGGACAGGTGCCGAATGGCTGACTCCGGCGTCCTCGTTCTGGCGTGGCTATCGGCTCAACGCGGTTGACGTGCTGCGGCTGTGGGTGCCGACGCTGGTGGTACTGACCCTTATCACGATAAGTCTCGCCAATCTTGATGGCGCGGCAGTTCCCCGTGGCTACGGCGGTGCTCTGCTCGCGATCACGGCGTTAGTGCTGGTGTGGGCCGTCAACGCGCTCGTGATCGCGTCCTTCTTCACGTTCCGGGCTCGGGACGTCGCCCGGCTGGCCGCGCATTACCTGTTCAAGCAGCCGCGCGTGACGCTGGGCACGGTGTCTATGCTCATCGTGGCTTCCGCGATCGTCGTCGTCACCTTCGACGTGGTCATGGCAATGCTGGGTGGAGTATGGGCGGGCTTCCTGCTGCACAACCACCGGCCGCTCGTCCGAGACGTGCGGGAACGCTTCACCGAATAGACCGGCGGCGGGCTCGGCTAGACCGACTCGCGGACAGTCAAAGTGGTCGGCAGCAGCACATGCCGGGGATAGTCCTGTGGATTGACGAGCGAGTCCAGTGCCATCTCAGCGGCCCTCGCGCCCATGTCCCGGAACGGCTGCCGGACCGACGTCAGGGGTGGGTCGGCTGTTTCGGCCACCACTGTGTCGTCGTAGCTCACTATTGACACGTCGTCCGGCACTCGCCGGCCACTCGCCTCGATGACGCGCAGGGCGCCAACGGCCATCAGATCGTTGGCGACGAACAACCCGTCGATGTCGGGCATCCTGCGCATCAGTTGGGCGGCCGCCCGCGAACCGGAAGGCATCTCGAAGTCGCCGTGGGCGGCCGGTCCGGGCGAGACACCCCACTCGTCGAGTTCGTTCTGGAAACCGCGCACACGCTCGGCCGCCGGGAAATACGACGGGGGACCGCCGATCATCGCGATGTGGCGGCGCCCGGCCTCGAGTAGAGCACGGACAGCCATCCGCGCGCCGCCGTAGTGGTCGCAATCGACAAACGACCGGCCGGGGTCAAGTTCGACCGTCGGGTGACCGACATAGATGACCGGAATACTCGCCTCGTCGAGTTCGCGGTACAGCGGTTCTGACTCGCTGTGCAGGATGACCACCGCCGCGTCGACATGGCCGGAGGAAAGGTGCCGGATGAGCGGCGCCGAATTCCGGCCGTCGTCCAGTAGCAGGACAGGTTGCAACGCCCGGTCGAAGAGGACCGCGGAGGCGCCCTGCAACGGCGCGCCGACAAATGGCCCGAGAAAGCCATCGAGGTGGCTGCTGGGGGCGATAAGGGCGATAGACCCCGAAGCGCCGCGCCTCAGGGCCCGTGCCGCGGTGTTCGTCCGGTAGTTCAGCCGTTCGGCGGCCGCGGCGACGCGCTGCGCGAGATCGGCGCGTACGCTCTCGTTGCCGGCCATCACCCGCGACGCGGTTGCTCGCGAGACTCCAGCCGCGCGTGCTACGTCGACAAGTGTCGGACGACTCACCGGGTTGGTCACGCCACACATCGTGCCACCGGCTCAGCCCTTCACCGAACCGAGCATGATGCCGGTGACGAAATAGCGCTGGATGAACGGGTACACGCACAAGATCGGAATCACCGTGAGGACCATGGTCACAGCCTGGATGTTGGCGGAGACTGCCGAGGTCAGCATGCCCTGCCCGGCCGCCCCCTCGGACGCTGCGGACGACGCCCCGGCGATGAGGTTCCGCAGGAACATCGTTACCGGCATCAGATCCTGGCGATCGATATACAGGAAGGCCGTGAACCAATCGTTCCAATACATGACCGCGTAGAACAGCACCATCGTGGCGATAACCGCCTTCGAAAGCGGCAGCACGATCCGGAACAGGATTCCGAACCAATTGAGGCCGTCGATCTGTGCCGATTCCTCGAGTTCGGTCGGGAGATTCTCGAAGAACGACTTCATCACCAGCAGGTTGAACACGGAGAGCGCCCCTGGAAGTACCACGGCCCACATCGTGTTCTTCAACCCGAGATTCATGATGAGCACGTAGTTCGGGATCAGTCCACCGTTGAAGAACATGGTGAACACCGCAATGCCGATGAGAAGGCCGCGGCCCCGCAGATGTTTCTTGGAGATCACGAACGCCAGCGATGTCGTCAGAATCATCGCGACAGTCGTTCCGACAACCGTGTAGGTCACCGTGTTGCGGTAGTTCCTCCAGAACAGCGGATTCTCGGCCACTGCACGGTACGTGTCCAGGTTGAATCCGACGGGGAACAGGTTCACCTGGCCGGTGCGGATCGCTCCTTCGCTGCTGAACGACTGCGCGACGATCGTCAGTAACGGATACAAGATGATTGCGACGAACAGGAGCAACAGGATGGTGTTGACCCAAGTGAACACCCGGTATCCGGTACTGTCTTTGATCCCGGCCGATGCGGTCTTCGGCACCGTCCGGCCTTCTTGTGCGCCTTGGATCACCATAGGCTCGACCCCACCAATCGACGCGAGATCATGTTCGCCGAGAGGATCATGGCCAGGCCGATGAGCGCCTGGAACAAGCCGATCGCCGCGGCATAGCTGAGGTTGTTGGCAACGAGACCTACGCGATAGAGATAGGTGGACACGACGTCGGCCGTGGCGTAGGTCATGGGGTTGTACAGCAGGAGGACCTTCTCGAACCCGACGTTGAGGAACATGCCCGTGTTGAGGATCAGCAGCGTGACCATCATCGGCCGGATGCCGGGGAGCGTGACGTGCCAGGTCTGGCGCCACCGGTTCGCGCCGTCGATGCGCGCCGCCTCGTACAGCTGCTGATCGACGGTGGTCAGTGCCGCGAGGTAAAGGATGGTGCCCCACCCGACGGTCTGCCACACCTCGGAGCCGACGTAGATGGCCCGGAACCACTCGGGGCGTTGCAGGAACGGGATCGGGTCGAAATCGAACGCCCGGAGAATCTGGTTGACCGTGCCCTCGACCGACAGCAACTGCATGAGCATGCCGACGACGATGACTATCGAGAGAAAGTGTGGCAGGTATGAGATGGATTGCACGATCTTCTTGAACCGGCGGACCCGCACCTCGTTCAGCATGAGCGCGAGGATGATCGGCAATGGGAAGCAGACCGCAAGCGTCAATCCACCGAGGATCGCCGTGTTGGTGAACACATTCCAGAAGGCGGGATCGTTGATGAACATCCGCACGTAGCGCAAACCCACCCACTGCTCGCCGAATATCGACCCACCCGGCCTGAATGTCCGGAACGCGATCACGTTGCCGACCATCGGTGCGTATCGGAAGATCGCGAGGAAGGCGAGCGGCAGGATAGCCAGCGCGTACAACTGCCAGTCACGTTTTAGCGTACGCCGCCAGTTCCGCTTCGCCGGCCGGCGAGCTCGTCCCGGCTTCCGGGAGCGCGCGGCGCTCCCGGAGCCGAGCCGACTCTGTTGTTCGATCGTTGTCATAGGTCTGGTCCGCTGACCTAGTTGCTCTCCGCGAACCGTTGCTGAGCACCGTTGACGAGATCGACGTAGGACTGCAGGCCCTGCGCCTCGAGCTCGGCAACGTAAGAATCCCATTCACTCAGCGGTCGCTCTCCGAGGATGAACTGGAGATTGCTCGTGTTCACCGTGTCGTTCAGCGCGGTGAACAACAGCGACGACTGCTCGAGCTCTTCCTCGGTGAGCGGCGCGGGGGGCGGCGGGGGAAGCGGCGTCCGGGTCTCCAGCACTTGTTCGATGTAGTCGACCGTCTGCTGGCTGTCGTATGAGCTGCGCAACTCGAGTGACTCTGTCGACTCGGCGAGGAAGCCGCTGTAGCCGAGGTCCGTGGCGATGTCGATCGAGCCAGACGGGTTGATCTTCCGCGTCGCCCACGTGTAGTCGGGCTCCAGCGTGATATTGCCGTCGGCATCCTTGGTGTACTGCTCACCTTCGACGCCCCACCGGAGGAACTCCCGGGACTCGGGGGAGTAATAGAGCCAGTCGAGGAACTGAATCAGCGCGATGAAATCGGGGCTGTCTTTGGCATCCGCGGTGATCATGAACCCGTGCCAGAACCCGCGTGGCTCGACGACGGCACCGGCGGGCCCGGCCGGAGGCGGCACCTGGACGAGCTCGTAATTGTCTTCGCCGACTGTCTCATCGAGCGCCACTGACCATTCGAGAAGGGTGCCGCTTGCCCCGGAGCCGGCGAATGCCTCACCGTTGGCGATCTTGCGTTCGACACGTTCAACGCCATCGGTGGTCGTGGTGAACGACTCGGGGTCGAGCAGGCCATCGTCGACGAGACCGTGGAAGAACTCGAGCATCTCCCGGTACTCGTCGGACGTGGCGGCGAACTCGTACTGTCCGGCATCGTCGTCCCACTGCACGCCGTTGCCGAAGCCCCACCCTGCCTGTGTGCCGAACGCCCGGGCGGCGTAGTTGAGCAGTGAGCCGCCTTCGAAGCCGTCCTGCAGCGGGTAGGAGTCCGGGTGCGCCTGCTTGATTTCGAGGAACGCCTCGCGGAAGCCCTCCCAGGTGTCCGGAATGTCAAGTCCGAGTTCGTCGAATGTGTCCTTGCGGACCAGGAGGGTGAACATGGGCACCGACACCTCCAGCAGTCCCGGCAGCATGTACAGCTTGCCGTCGTCCTGTCGCAGGGTGTCGAGCAGCTCCTCCAGATCCCAGTCGTCGATGAGCTTGTTGAAGTGCGGCATGTAGTCGAGGTAGTCGCTGACCGGCAGCACGGCGCGCGACGCCGCGAACTGCCGGTCCTCACCGCTGTAGACGAGCGGGATGATCTGCGGAGCGTCGCCGGCGCTGATCAGCAGGCTGCGCTTCTCCACGTGATCGCTGAGTGGGATCACCGTCGTCTCGAGTGTGACGTTGGTACGCTCCTCCAGGACGTCGAAGAACTCCCAGGAGTCCTTGATGGGGAGCTCCGGCCACTCTGTCCACAGGATGGAGAAGTTCAGCGGTTCGGTCGCCGTGAACTGGTCACCAGCTTCATAGCTCTCCATGGCGCCTTGCATGAGGGCCGATGGGTCCGTCTCCTCGCTTGACGACCCTCCTCCGCCATCCCCGGAACAGGCGGCCAATGTGAGCGAGGCCGTGGCGACGAAAGTGGGCAGTACGTACCGAAGTCTCATGTCAATCCCCCTTCTTCGCGGGATTCCAGCACGGTGGGGGTCACCAAGCTGGAAGAGATCGATCTCTTGAAGGCAGGAGGTTACTACCGGGTCTATATGGTTGTCTACCCTAAGTTGTCCGAGGTGACATGCATTTTTTCCGCTAAAATTGCTTCGGGACAAGCTGAGAGAACGATCTCTTCGATCAACGCGAAAGGATGCGCCATGCGGCAGGCCCTCGTGGTCAGAGGCGGCTGGGAAGGGCATTCCCCAACTCAGGCGACGGAGCTTTTCATCCCTTTTCTCGAGGCCAGCGGCTACGCCGTGCGCATCGAAGACTCACCGGAGGTGTATGCCAAGGGTGAGGACCTCGACGTCGACCTGATCGTCCAGTGCTACACGATGGGCAAGGCCTCGCACGAGGCAGTCATGGGCCTGCGGGCGGCCGTCGCCGCTGGTATCGGTCTGACCGGCTGGCACGGCGGGATTGCCGATTCGTTCCGCGAGAGCTCGGACTACCTGCACCTCGTCGGCGGACAGTTCGCGACCCACCCGGGAAAGCATCCCGACGAGGTCCATGGCGATCAGAGCGACTACTAC
Source organism: Phytoactinopolyspora mesophila (assembly GCF_010122465.1). Lineage (NCBI taxonomy): Bacteria > Bacillati > Actinomycetota > Actinomycetes > Jiangellales > Jiangellaceae > Phytoactinopolyspora > Phytoactinopolyspora mesophila. Next base: position 27,776 of record NZ_WLZY01000016.1, read on the forward strand.
CTGCCCCACACGATCGACGTCCTGCCGGAGGCCGCCGATCATCCGATCGTCGCCGGGCTCGAGTCATTCGAGCTGACCACCGAGCAGTACTGGGTGCTCACGGACTCCCTATGTGACGTGCTCGCGACCACCACACATCCGGCGCCGGACTGGCACCCATGGCACCGTGCCGTGACCTGCCCTGCCGTCTGGACCCGGCATTGGGGTGCTGGGCGAATAGCTGTTGTCACGCCTGGCCACAGTGTGGATGTGCTTCAGCACCCGACGGTACGCACGTTGGTCGAGAGGAGCATGCTGTGGGTGAGCCGTTGAGGATGGGCATCGTTGGATGCGGCAACATCAGCGCGCAGTACCTCAGGACTCTGACCTCGGCCGACGAGACGTCCGTCGTCGCCGTCGCCGATCTCGACGCCGACAAGGCCGCGCACGCCGCCGCGACGTACGGGGCACGGGCCTTCAGTGTGGACGAGATCTTCGGCGTGGACGAGATCGAATGGATCCTCAATCTCACCACACCTGCGGCCCATGAGGACGTCTCACTCGCGGCCATCGGCCAGGGATTGTCTGTGTATAACGAGAAGCCGTTGTGTGCGACCGTCGCCGCGGCGCAACGGGTGCTGGAAGCCGCACACGCGGCCGGCGTCGCGGTCGGTTCCGCGCCGGATACCGTGCTCGGGACCGGGTTGCAGACCGCCCGCGCGACCCTCGCCTCCGGCGCTATCGGCCGGCCGGTATTCGCGACCGCGACCATGGCTGTTCCAGGGCACGAGCTGTGGCACCCCGCACCGGACTTCTATTACGCCCCCGGCGGGGGGCCCTTGCTGGACATGGGGCCGTACTACCTGACGGCCCTCGTCACTCTCCTCGGGCCGGTTGCCGCCGTGTACGGAGCCGCGAGCCGAACTCGGGACGAGCGGATAATCAGCTCCGGCCCCCGTAAGGGGGAGCGGATCGGTGTCGCGGTGGATTCTCACATCACAGCCATCTGTGAGCACGCGTCGGGGGCTCTGACCACATTGATCATGAGTTTCGATGCCGCCGCCAGTCAGGCAGCGCGTATCGAGGTGCACGGCGAGGAAGGATCGATGGCAGTTCCGGATCCGAACGAGTTCCACGGAGCAGTTCAAGTCCACTCAGTCGGCGGCACGTGGGAGATGGTCACTCCCTCGGCCGGGTACACCGGCGCGGGCCGGGGCCTCGGTCTGATCGACATCGCCCGCAGCGCCGACCGGCGCACCGGCCGGGCCAGCGCCGAGCTCGGGTTTCACGTGTTGGACGTGATGTCCAGCATCCTTCGCTCCGCCGATGACGGGCAGCGTCGCATGGTTTCCAGCACATGCACCGTGCCTGACCCCGTCCCGCTGACAGAGCTGTCGTATGCGCGTACTGGCGGCGCCGGTCAACGGGCATGATCACGGCTGCTCACGATGGCCACTCCGGTTACGCCGAGGCGCAGTTGCTGGCAGGGATACCGAAGGACTCGCGCGCAGACCCCGGACGGGGCTGTCTCGTCTCCACCGGGCTACTCGCTACGGGCAACGACCTCGTCCTCTACTGCGGCGACCAGCCCCCACTACGGCGGCATCGTTATTCTGGGCCGCCTGCTCGGCGCCGCTGCCGCCTTCGACAACGCGAACCGGGGCCCGGTGAACCGGTCAGCCGCGGCCTTGGCGCGGCGGAACTCGTCCGGGGTTTGTCCGGTCCAGCGCTGGAATGCCCGCCGAAACGCCCGGGCGTCGGCGTATTCCAGTCGGGCGGCGATCGATTGAACGCTTAACCGGCCGTCATGTAGCAGGCGGACCGCGAGGGTGTGCCTGGCGCGGTCGAGTTCCCTACGCCAACTGGTTTCGCGCTGTTGTAGCTGCCGCTGGAGGGTACGTGGGCTCACCGTCAGGCGATGGGCTACGGCATCGAGGCTAGGCGTGCCCTGGCTCAGTGCAGTCTCGATGGCCAGGTGAAGTTTGTCTTCCCACGATGGCAGGCCTCTCGTGGCTTCGAGGTGCATTGCGGTGTGCCGTCGCAAGATCTGATGGAGCCGTGCATCGGCATTCGGCAGGGGTGCCAAGGCGTCGGCCGCCAGCAGCGTCATCGTGTTCGCACCGGCATCGACCTCAATACGGCTGGTGCCGAAGACGTCGGCCAACTCGCGCCGGGGCACTGACGTCGGATGCGCGAAGGTCAGACGGACCGGAACCAGTGGCGCCGACTGGCCGGCGTTCACCAATCGAAGCAGGGAGCGCATGACGAACTGGTCGATCAATGCGGTGATGTCGTCGGGCAACTCGTCCTGGTACGGCCCGCCACGGTAGTGGATGACGAACTGGCTGCCGTCTTCGTCAATGCGCAGTATGTCGCCGGGGTCGGTGACGACGGGGAACAGTTCACCAGCCGCATGCAGGGACTGGACCACATTCTCGCCGGTCGAGAACAGATAACCCCACGAGTCGAAGTGACCCTTGGGGAAGGAGTCGGCGACCAGCAGGCCTGCCTGACGGTGATCGGTGGCATGAGTAACGAGCTGCCATAGCCGCATGGCGGTTTCGGTCGGGATGCGGACGAGGTCGTCCTGAAGCACATCCGGATCGAGCCCCGGCAGTTGGGCGAATTCGATGGGAGATACTCCGAGCCGACGCAGCGTGTCGATGAGCAGACGCACCACGTGAGGCGGAAAAGTACCGTCAAGCACCTGCACACCTTACTCGGGTGGCGCGAAGAGTCCTCGTGATGTCGCTCACTGTCCCCCGTTAGCACCTGCGGTCTTCTCGGTGGCAGAAGGTGTCCCCCATGGCCGGTTTCGTCCCGGAGGTGACGCGTTGCGTCCCGACGCCGGGCAGTGGTCGCGCCGCACCATGGATGACGTGAGGCCACGGATCACACCTGGTACAGGTGGGCGGCCGCTGGGGCCTCCTCAATCCATTGACTCGAAACGAAAGGTGCGAGCTGTGTCTCGTCTTCCCTTGATTCAGCATGAAAACGCCACCGGTAAGGCTGCAGAGTTGTTGGCCGGGGTCCAGAAGGCGCTGGGCGTCACCCCGAACATGACCAAGGCGATGGCCAACAGCCCGGCTGTGCTCAAGGCCTACCTTGAGTTCTCCGGTGCGCTGAGCGGCGGACAACTGCCTGCCCCGGTCCGGGAGCGCATCGCGATCCTGGTCGCGCAGGAGAACGGGTGTGACTACTGCCTCTCGGCCCACAGCTACATCGGTCTCAACCTGGCTGGTCTGGACCAGGCCGAAGTGGACCAGGCGCGGAAGGGTGAAGCCACCGACCCCGTTGCCGAGGCCACGCTCACGCTGGCGGCGGCGGTCCTGCGATCCCGCGGCGGCATCGACGACGCCGACCTCAAGACGGCCCGCGAGGGTGGCCTGTCCGACGGCGACGTGACCGAGGTAATCGCGCACGTGGCGCTGAATGTGTTCACGAACTATTTCAACAAGGCCGCCGACGTTGACATCGACTGGCCGGTTGTGCGCCACGACCAGTGATCGCGTCACAGGGTGGCTCCGCCGCGACGGAGCGCGGAGCCACCCGATGGCTCGTCGTCATGTTGTCGCCGCTGTGTGGCTATGGAGTCTCGACGAAAGGAGCGCTGAGCGTTGTCCCGACTTCCCCTGATCCAGCCGGAAGATGCTACGGGGCCGGCAGCTGAGCTGCTGGCCGGCGTACGGAATGTCCTGGGTGTCACCCCCAACATGGTCAAGGCGATGGCGAACAGTGCAACGGTGCTGGACGCCTATCTCGAATTCAACGCCGCGCTGGCCGACGGCGTTCTACCTGTCGGCATTCGCGAACGAATCGCCATCCTGGTGGCCCAGGAGAACGAGTGCGACTACTGCCTGTCAGCGCACAGCTTCGCGGCCAGCCGTCAGGCCAAGCTCGACAACGACGAACTGCGGCGAGTGCGGAACGGTACCTCGTCCGACCCCCGATCCGAGGCGATTGTGGGTTTCGCTGCTGCTGTCGTGCGGTGCCGGGGCGACATCACCGAGGAGCAGTTGCGGCAGGCTCGGGCGTCCGGTCTGACCGAGCAGGAGATCGCCGAGGTGGTGGGCCACGTGGCACTGAACGTGTTCAGCAACTATTTCAACAAGGCCGCCGACGTGGAGATCGACGCTGCGTGGCCATCCGTCCGGCACGATCTCTGAGCAGCACACCGAGTCTTAGCGCCGTGACGCCCGTGTGACGCCCGGAACATGGCAAGAGGCCGGTTTCCCAATGAGAAACCGGCCTCTGACCTGCGTCGGGGTGACAGGATTTGAACCTGCGACCTCTTCGTCCCGAACTACCGGCACTGTGGCCAGCGAGGGGCATTTGCGCTGGTGGGTGGCCTTTGACGGTCTTGTTCGGTCGGCTTCAGCTGCTGGCGTTGCTGTACTTCCCTGCTGTACCCGTTCCGGGCGCGCGAGGGGCGGTGATTGACCTTTCGTTGCCTCGCGACACTCGGTGACGCTGGCCGGGGTCTGAGTCCCATCTGAGCGTCGCCCTTCTATCAAATATGGCGGCCCCGCCGGGAGCTGGCACTCCGTGGCGGGGCCTGGACCGAACCTGCGTAGGAGGTTCAGCCGTGGAACAGACCTTATACACAGTCAAGATCATTGGTAACGGTGGGAAGGAGAATACGTATGGGTGTATCGCGACACGAGACGGGAATCGCTGGCTCGTCGATTGCCCCGGCGCAAGTGTCAGCATTCATGCCCGACAGTTGGCCCACGGTGCGAGACTGGTCCGGCACGCCCTGGCGTCGGCGATCGGCATTGAGCACACGCGGATCACTGTCCATGTGCACCCGGTCATCCCTCGCCTTGCGTCTGAGCATCTGGCTCGGGCGCACTGGCTTCGCAGTACGGCAGCGGGGGCTAAGCGGCGATCAGCCGAGGAGTACCGTGCTGCTGCTCGGGTCCTAGCGGATCATCAGCTTTCATTGCGGGACATCGGCACCATCCTGGGCGTCTCGCATCAACGGGTTCACCAGCTGTTGAGGGCAAATACAGGGGCGGGACCAGCATGAACGACGCTGAGATTCGCGCCGCTGTCGATCGGCTCGGCGAGGCTATCACCGAAGTGCGGAACGCCCTGGGCACGCTTGATCGGGAGTTCATCCGGCTCGACGTGATCATGTCCGACCGGACCGGTGGCGAGCAACCATGAACAGCGCCGGTGGCGGATTGGGCGGGTCGTTTAGACGGGATGATGAAGTCCCTGGATACCTGTATCACCAAGTGGCCCAACACATCGAAGCCCGTATCTCGTCCGGCGAGCTTCCCCCCGGTGCGAGACTCCCCGGCGAGCGTGACTTGGCGGAAGAGTACGGGGTCTCCCTCGGCACCGTGCGCCGTGCCAGCCGAGCACTGCGGGAGCGTGGTGTGGTCTCAACGTTGCCAGCCAAAGGCACTTTTGTGACTCCTTTAGGCCAAACTTCGCACTTCTCAAGTGCGCTGCGCGAGTACACCTCTTGCGGCGCAGACGTAACTTAGCGAGACTTTCTAACAACTCAGAGTCACGACGGTGAGACATATCGGGCGTAATGACTCATGGAGGAAGTCCCTAGTTGACTTCGATGGATAGGAGCGGAACCTGACATGTTGAATGACGCGTCGATTCGTAACTTCTTGATCGTGGTGGCGGGGCTGGTTCTGATGGGGGTCGGAATCGCCGTGCTTGCCAGTAGTCGCCGGGCGCAGTTCTCCGAGGTCGCTCGCACGGGCGTCAACGCGCTGGTTGGGGTGATCATCCTGGCAGCGGGTGCAGGTGCGCTGCTCTTGGTGGCCTTTGGCGAGTCTGTACTGGAGACGATCTTTCCGGGCGACACGGTACGTGACACGAATCCGAGCAGTCTTGTTGAGCGTGGTGCTGAGCTGTTGACGTCCTTGCCGCTGGATGTAATGTCTCTGCTGCCCTGGGCGTAAGCGTGCCGCTATGTCGCACAGATGATGGGCCGCGTCGTCTGCGAGCGGTGTGGCTGGGTCCTCGTGGGGCGCGTTTCTGGGTCGAATGGACTTATGTCCAGTGGGCCGTTTTCGCGGGTCTCGCTCTGCTTTTGAGCGCGATGGTGCTGGCCTTGATCTGGCCATTCAACGCGCAGCTCGCGGCGATGGCGTGCGTTCCGTGGGGGACTATGGGCTCCTATGTTCTCACCAAATTGATCATGGAACACGCGGATCACGACCGGCCACTTCGGTACTGGCGCTGGGCGCTTCGGTCTGAGTTCAAACGGTCACGCAGGACTCCCAGGGAACAAGCGGTGCGCGTAGTTGCTCCACCGGTCGTTGACATGTCTCCGGGTGTGCGTGACGCCCTGAGAACGGGCCGACGGTCACGTCCTCGTCCACATCTTGGACTCGTAGTGGAGGATTCGAAATGAGCAAGTTCAGGAATATCGCGGCACGTTTCGTCGGTGGGGAACGGGTCTCGGAGCTGGATCTATCAAGTCGTTTGATTATTGGTCATCTTCAGATTACCGGGACATCGTTGTGGGCCTGGTACCAGCTCGGCTCACAGAAGTGGCAGTTCACGACCACTACTCAGCGAGAGCAATTGTGGGACCAGCTCACTGCTCGTTTGGCGCGGCTGGCAGGGCACGTGATCAAGCTGCGCACGACGACCAAGCCTTACCCCTCCTTTGAGTTCGCGCGCGATCTAGATCACGACACTCCGCATCCCCTGCCGGATGTTCCGAGTGCGCCGACTTGGGACGACTACCTCGAGCGTCAACAGCGACGGCTGCATACACGTTTGCTTGATGAGAAGGTCGTCACGCTTGGCGTACGTGTTGGCCCGGCGCCGAAGCGCGACGTTGTCAATGCGCTCCGGAATCTTCAGACACATCCGGTATCTAGGTCTGAGGTAGGAAAGCTGGTCGATCGGCTCCGTACCTTGGACGACATTGTGGCCGGTAGCGGGTTGAACGGTCGTCCGCTCGATGCCGGCCAGATGGCCTGGCTGATGTATCGGTCCGTGGGCATGGGAATGCCCGTGCCAACACAAGCGGGCATGGCAGGCAAGGTTTGGGAATCAGATGATCTTCTGGCATTCACCGATCCTGTCAACTGGTTCTATCGGCCTTGGTCGCCCACGATTCGTGTGGCCGGGACTATCGCCGGTCGGGAGATCGTCCGTCACGTTGCTGTCCTCACCGTGGGCCGCATGGCAGATAGACGATTTCCAGAGGACGGCGGTCCGCCCTGGATGCTGGAGACAGACCGGCTCGATTTCCCAGTTGAGTGGTCGCTCTCGGGGCTGCTCGTTCCACCCCGTGAACTCACCCGCACCGTGGAGTACGAACGCAACCGTGCCCAGGGTATTGAATCGCACTACGCCGAGCATGCGGAGGAACCACCGCCTGCCGTCGCGCGCGCCATCGAACAGGCGACGCAGACGTACGACGAGGTAACAGAGGGCGACAGCCGCGTTGCCGTTCGCTTCGCTGGTCCGATTCGTCTGGCGGTTCACGCACCATCGCGTGATGAGGCACTGAGTCGCGTTCGCAGAGTGATCGACCAGTACGGGGACCGTCTCCGGATCGAGATTGCACATCCACAGGGTCAGCACGAGTTGCTGCGAGAGTTCATCCCAGGTGAACCGTGGTCTACGACTGGTTACCAGCGCCGGTTTCCTGTGGGGTACCTGGCGGCTGCCATGCCACATGTCTCGTCCAGTCTCGGCACGCCGACCGGTCCGTATCTCGGTTACACCATCGGATCGGCCAGGCGCGCGGTCAGGCATGACGGTCACTATCCGATGGAACATCTGAACGCACCTGGCCTCGTGCCCGTTACCGCCGAGCCTGGCGCCGGAAAGTCTTACCTGCTAGGAACCCTCGCCTACCACGCGGTGCGCCGTGGCCAGCCCACGTGCATTCTTGATCCATCTGGGCCACTTGCGCGCTTATGCGAGTTGTCTGAGCTGTCACCCTTTGCGCGTCAACTTGATCTGACCGAGGCAGACCCTGGGACCTTGGCCCCTTGGCAGCTGATCCCGGAGCCGAGGCGGAACGAGTTTCAGTCCGACAAGGAGTATCAGCGTGCCGTCCGCCGCGCACACGCAGAGCGGCAGCAACTGGGATATGACGTGATGCGGATGATGTTGCCCAACTCGTTGTTGACGAATCACGAGGCAGATACAGCGTTGCATGATGCTATCCGTGTACTCGGGGGCGCGCCGTCAGTGAACCCGAGCAGAGCCATCGAGGTTCTAGATGCCCACGCATCGAACATTTCGAAGGAGCTGGCGCAGCACCTCCGTGACGCCGCGAAATTCCCATTGGGTGAGCTGATATTTCCCGAGCACAGTGAGCCTATCGAGCCCTCGGCTGCTGACGATAAAACCCTCGTTGTAATAACGATGCCCGGCTTGCAGGTGCCCGATCCAGATATGCCGCGCGAGAGATGGTCTACAGAAGAACTGTACGCGGCGCCGTTGATGCATCTCGCTGCGTTCTATACGGCGCGGTTTATCTACGGCCGCCGTCGCGGAATTCGGAAGAACCTATTAATGGATGAGAACCATATAATGGCGCGTTGGGGTTCGGGTCGAGCGTTGTTTGTTCGCCTTGCACGCGACAGCAGAAAGCATGATACTGCTACCTACGCATCAAGCCAGCACCCAATGGATCACCTAGATATCGGGAAAATTGAAGCGTTGATCGGTAGTGCATTTGTTGGAAGGCTCGAAGATGAGGAAGCCGCGACTGCTGCAATGCGCTTGCTGCGAGCGCCAGAGGAATATGCGAATGCTGCAATGTCGCTCTCGCCGAAGATGACAGGAGAGATCGCGTCTGATCGGTCGGGCGAGTTTCTTTATCGTGATGCTTCGGGCCGGATTGAGACGTTTCGTGTGGATGCGCGATGGCATCCAGAGCTGCATGAGGCGTTAATTTCGACGCCTGGCAGGGAGTCCGGACAAGCGCGCGTTCAACCTTTACACCAATCGGTCGGTAGTTCTGCGCCATTCCTAGATCCGGGGTATTTCGATGATGAAGCGGCGTAGGCGGCTATTGTGAGTTTACGTGTCGCGTTCCACCGCGCCGTTCTCGTCGCGATCATGGTTGGCATATCGTTCTTTGGCTTTCTCCCTTCGGCATGGTCGATATGCGAGGGAGATCCACCCGCGCCGAAATCTCCCGATAGCGGCATGCCGGGCTGGTTCGTTGATCCGGTGGACGTAGATGTGTCGTCAATTGGCGACTTGGACGATGCTTGGACTGCGGTCGAGAATCAGCCTGATCCGTTCACCGAGGATGACGTTAGCCTTGTTGATACGTACGGGTATGGTTACCACTGGGGTACGTACGATCTCGGTTGTGGCCCTAATGCCTTGAGAGACCCGGCAGCTATCGCGTTCACGGGTATCGCCAATTTCATATTTGATATGGGCCTGCTGGCAGGCGCGGCGTCGCAGGCAGTCAGTGACGTGATATTCGATTCGCCGCTGTCGTTTTTGAACTCGACGATATCCGTCACGCAAGCGTCTGTACTGGATCAAATATGGACCGTGTGGTTTCCCATAACGATAATAATGGTGGGAATCTACCTGGTCACACGATCTCGCCGTGCCGAGTTCTCTGATACGAGTACGGCGGCCTTGGTTCTGGTCGTGGTCCTCGTTGCATCTGTATACTTTCTGTCGTGGCCTTTGCGCGCGCTTGGGGCGGCGGATGCGGCGATCTCCGAGGGCGTTCAAGCGGTTACTACCACCTTCTCCGAAGAGCGCCTTGAGGAAGACGTCGCCCGGAACATCTATTATCCCGCTTGGCTTCGCGGCCAGCTCGGATCGGACACGTCGGTTGCGGCACAGCGCTACGGGCCTGAGTTGTTCTGGACGCAGCACTATACGTGGACCGAAGTGGCATTGATTCGGCTCATCGAAGATAAGGTCGGAGACGAGGATGACCTCGTTCGGGAACTAGCTGTTGGTGCGATCGCATCGGCCAAGATGGAACGGTATGCGGAGTTGGCCGCTGAGATTCAGGAAGATTACCCAGGTGCATATGACTATCTCAGGGGCAAGGAATCGACGGACCGCATAGGAACGGCGGCCATCCAAACGGTATACTCATTCGCTGCCGCGTTCTTCTACTTGGTCGCCATGGCTTTTCTGCTGCTAGCCATGATGGTAGTGCGGGGATTTATCATCGGATTCCCTATCGCCGGAATCTTAGGAGCGTACCCGCCGGCTCGGGCCGTACTATCAAGGCTCTGGGATATTGTGACAGCCGCAATTTGGAATGTGGTGAAGTTCGCATTCGGTGCGGGATTGTATCTGGTCGTTGGCGGCGCTCTACTTCGTTCAGATATGAATGTGGTGTGGCAAATATTCATACTGATTGTTCTGACCATCGCGTTGATGATGATTTTGCGGCCACTTAGATCTTTGAAGACTATGACGCCCGGTCTAGATCCGAACCGCAGTTACATGATGGCCTTAGCGCGTCGAATGGGGAGCTACCGAAGCGTTCGCCGTGCGACTCGTCAAGGTGTGGAGGAAGCGCGGAACGATAACGAGGTCGCCGACTCCGCTGATGATGACCAGCCCAGCGAGGAACGACCTCGGCGCAGGCAACGGGCAGAGAGCGACGTGCTTGATCCAATTCCCGACAATGCGGGCGCATCGAACGTGCGCTTGGAGCTGGAACCAGCAAGAGCCGATGATCGGAGCCACCCAGAGCAACCTATGCCGCCCATTGGTCCCGGCCCGCATGAGCCTCAGGGAGGTGCCCACACGCCCCCACAGCGACCTGAAGGCGCCCCCGGCGTCCACCAGGCCGCGATACGTCCGGGGGAAGGCGGCCAAGATTTCAAGGGCGGCAACCAAGAGCCAACACCACAAGAGGTTCCGGTTCGGGTGACGTTGGAGCGGAACGAGCCGATGCCAGTCAGGCCGGTGCCCAACGTCGGTTCTGGCGAAGTCGGTCGGCCGGATCAATGGGCAGTAGGAGAAACAAGACCTGATCAGCCACTGGCGCGACAGATTGCCGTCTCGTCGGGCGGTTCACGATCGTTGGCTGACGCTCAGCCATCATCGGCCAATGCAGGTGCCGCCGACCGGGCGGAGGATGCCGCAACAGATTCAACTGGTCGACGCTCCTCACATGTGATTAAGGGCGAGGTAGTCGAACCGGTGTACAGGCGGGGCAATGACACCGTTGCCGAGCCGGCCGAATTGGACGTGGCGGATCCAGTTATCGACGAGAACGGCCAGCAAGTCTATGTGATCTACAAGCGGGAGCAGGTGTAGGAACAGATGCGTGGCCAACGGTCTCGATTCACTGACGGTGCGGTGGAGATCGGTACGGAGAAGGAAAGAGAGCGGAGCGGACGCCAACTTTGGCTGGTCGGCGTGGCGGTAGTTGCGATCATGTTCATGATGACTCTTGTGGTCGCCGCGTTAGTGGGAGGTGGCAATGGCCGGAACGAGACGACCGCTGTGCCGGAGTCATCGCAAGTCGAAGAGGTCGAAGTAGATGGCGTGTCGGAGCCGGGCGAAGTAGATGAATCCGATTTGGAAACGTCGATGCCAACCGCGTCGTCTCAGGGGCGGGGCGACGCTGGTCATGGACAACATGAGCACGAGGCTGACTCGTCGACCGTGCTTGATGCGGCGGTGGCAGCCTCGACATTCGTGGATGCGTGGTTACTGGTAGGGGATTCGGTCGAGCGTACTCGCGCGCTCGAACCCGTCACGGCTCCGCCGTTGTTACGTGCCCTCGCTGATATTGACCTCGGGCGTTTGCCTGACGCGTCCAGAGCTGGGGAGCCTGAGTCGGTGGCGTCGGGTACTTATCAAGTTGCCTTTCACATCGAATTGACCGATGACAGCGTTGTGGAGGTCGTGATGGTTGACGACGGCAACGGCGGATGGCGTGCCACGAATATTCACACGGTGAACTGATTGCATGCATCCGATCGTTGCAAAGGCCGCATTGCGGCTGATGATGAGTCGCCGGAATTGGCGCTCGGTGTTTTTTGTGGTGGCAATAGCTTCAGTGCTGCCGTTGCTGGTCATTGGCGTGCCAATATTCGTGCTCATTGCGATTGTCGCGGCGTCGTCGGGTCCAGGAAACACTGCACCTCCACCTGGATCCGAGTGCGACTTTCCTGAAGTTATGTCAGTCGAGATCGGCGATCTCAGTTCTGAGCAACTCGTCAATGCCAAAACAATCGTTGATGTCGGAATGAAGGTGGATGTTCCTGAATATGGTTGGGTTATTGCTGTTGCCACAGCGCTGCAAGAGTCCTCCCTAAAGAATCTGGAACACGGCGACAGGGACTCACTCGGCCTCTTCCAACAGCGGCCTTCCTCGGGCTGGGGTGCGCCGTCGGAGATTCTAGATCCCGTCTTCGCGTCGGAGGCGTTCTACGGTGGCGCAACCAGTCCACATTGGCGCGCTCCCGCGGACCGGGCCGAACCCCCTGGACTGCAGGACATTGCCGGGTGGGAGGCGATGACAGTCACGCAGGCAGCACAAGCGGTTCAGCGCAGCGCCTTCCCGGATGCGTATGCGCGGTGGGAACCGTTGGCAAGGGCAATTGTCGTCGAGCTGACGGGGCTTGGTGGAGATCAGTGCGGTACCGGGGAGGCAATGACGTGCCCGGCGACCGAGCGTGAGGTTGAACGTGGGCTTACACCCGACGCATTGAGGGTGTTGCGCTGCCTCGTCGATCGATACCCAACGATTCAGGAATATCACGGTGTGGGGAATCGCCCAGAGAATCCTGACAGTGATCACCCGACAGGTCGCGCTGTCGATGCCATGATTCCTGATTGGGACAAAGACGACGGTCGCGAATTTGGGTGGGAAGTCGCCGAATGGCTGCAATCGAATTCTCGGGCGTTAGGCGTTAGGTATATCATCTGGGACTCCCACGTATGGAGCATCGAAGACTCTGGCAATCAATGGCGTGACTACGAGCATCCCAGTGGTGCAACAGATCCGACGAGTCTGCACCTCGATCACATTCACGTCAGTGTTTATGGAGATAGTGCAGGAAGTGATGAGCTGGGCGAGGTCGTGTTACCGATTGAGCGAGGACGATATCGGCTTACGGCTCGATTCGGTGACTGTGGCGAGCTTTGGCAGACATGCCACACCGGCCTAGATTTTGCCGCAGAGATGCACACCTTTGTCAGGGCTGTTGCTGCTGCGGAGGTTGTTTCCGCCGCCGACGCGGGCGCCTACGGCTTCCTCGTCAAACTGCGCCACGACGACGGTACCGAGACCTGGTACGCCCACCTGGTTGATCAGTCTCTTGGCGGTGGTGGGTTGATCAGCGTCAGCCCTGGTCAGATGGTAGGTGCTGGGCAAGTGATCGGGGAGGTTGGAATGACTGGTAACACCACAGGTCCACATCTCCATTTCGAGGTCAGGCCGGGCGGCGGGGCACCGGTTGATCCAGAGGGATGGCTGTCAGCTCGGGGCGTTGATCCGTGATGCGAGAGTCAACAGGAGATACTAGTCCCGTGGTTGAGGACGGTGAATCGGTAGAGATGCGGCGGCGGTCGTATGGCCCTCCGCCGAATCCTCGTCCGCCACGGCATGTGTTGGACGTGCCGTCAGTGGAGGGCTGCCGGATTATTCTTATGACGCCAGACGGTCCCGTGTACGACTACCGGGCGGCGTCTGAGGTGACCATTGACGAAAGTGGCTCGTGGATTCGCGTCGTGCCTGAATGGCGGTGGTATGCATGGCACGAGATGGACGCCGAGTCTCGCCCCTCCTCGTGTCCGCGAGCACGTGCGTGGTCAACTACCAACGTGTGGGTGGAGTGACATCGGAACTTCGGTTGTGGTCCTCGTGCCCATTCTGAGGCGTTCCCCTCATAGCCGCCATCCGTAGGCCGAAGCGGAGTAGGTCAAGGGTGATCGGAGATCATCACGAAGTGACGCGAGCCTGCGAGCGCCCTTGACGTACGTAGTGGAGGCCGCAGAATGGCCGTGATGAGGGGAACGTGGCTGCGCGCCCGGTTCAGCACAGCAGACCAAAGTTCTGTGACAGTCGGGTCGTAACCTAGAGACACAAACTTCCAAGTGCCCCCGCCAGGTCGTATCCCGTCAGCGTCCGGACTCTGGCGGTTGAGGCCAGCAGCCATACGCCGGCTGCGCAGCACCACACTGGCTAGATAACGAGACTTGGCCGTGCGGGCCGCCGCCCACTTGACGTCCGGCTATGATCAGCTATGGCCACAGCGAGGTTAGGCGAGGTTATGAGTGAGAGTAAGGAGTCACCCGGCAGCGCGCTTGAACGTGAACTATTGGACGACTCCGGTTCGTCCGAAGAGTTACCAGTTCAGATAAGCTTTGAGATAATTAGACTCTTTTCCGAAGGTCTATACCAAAGTCCACATAAGGCGATAGAAGAGCTCGTATCCAACAGTTATGATGCAGGCGCAAGGAATGTTCATGTTCTCATTCCTCGATCTGGTAGCGATTCGCCGGAACTTCAGGATTCGCTTTGGGTGATTGATGATGGCACCGGTATGGATGCCAGCGGATTCAAACAACTTTGGTTAGTAGCTGAGTCGTCGAAGAATGATCAGCCGGCACTCTCAGGCAGAAGCCCTATCGGCCAATTCGGCATCGGTAAGCTTGCAGCGTACGTCCTGGCATGGAGGCTTACGCATATTAGCAAGAAGGATGGCCGTTACTACCTCGCCACGATGGACTTCAGGCAAGTGCGAGGGCGTCGGCAGAACGACCCTGCCGCACCGCCGGTGACAGTTCCGCTACAGGAAGTGAACGAAGAGCGTGCACAATCGCTACTCGCGGAAATTGAAAACCGTGACGGCGCTGCGTGGCAGTTGTTGTTCGGAGACGAGTCGTCTGAGAGCTGGACCGCCGCGGCACTCACTGATTTTAAGGATCTGTTTTCAAAATTTCGTCCTGGCGTCCTGAGTTGGGTGCTTCGGACCGGATTGCCTTTGGTGAGTGATTTCACGATCTTTCTTGATGGCGCCGCCCTAGAGTCTGCCAAGGAGGAAGGGAATCTGCTTCTAGCACTTCCAGTAGGCGGCAAAGAAGACGAGCAAGCCGAAAAGCTCGAATTTACGATTACGGAAACTGGCGTGCAGATCCCGGGCATCGAGGGGGAGGTGCAGGGGACAGCAAAACTTTATGAGACTCCTCTCTCTAGAGGGAAATCGTTGCAGTATGGCCGAAGTCATGGGTTCTTTGTCCGTGTCCGTGGACGGGTCATCAACTTAGAAGATGAATTATTCGGCATCGAGGCGTTGAACCACGCAGCCTGGTCGAGATTTGTATTCGAGGTCAATGTAGATGGCCTGAGGGAATTCTTGTTGTCGTCCCGCGAAGGTGTACGTGAATCTGAGCCTATCTACCTTTTGAAGGAGTATCTGCGCGCGAAATTCAATGCTTGTCGGGCGTACTACGAAAAGCAAAAGAGGCAGGAGCTAGTCGGGCTAGATATAAAGCTCTTGCTTCAGGACGCCTCGGCGAGCGTGTTAGCGGAGCCGCTAATCGAAGCTGTACGTCAGTCACTCACTGCGAGCAAACAGCCGTCTCATTACATTACATCGCCCACCGATATCCCAGAGCATCAGCGCGAATCCTGGCTGACAGAGTTCGAGAAAGAGCTAGCTAAAGGGCCTTTTGACGAACTTGAATTTCAGAATGTTGGGCCTTATGATCGTCTGGCGGAATATAACGCGGCTGACCGAAAGCTTATCGTGAACGAGGAGCATCCCTTTGTTGCGAAGGTTATTAGTCATTCGAAGAATATGACACCGGCAACTCTCTTCGCCACTTCGGAGATAATCACTGATGCCTTGATTCGAGAGGCGGGCATCGACCCGATCATTTCTCTAGAGCTTTTCTCGCTCCGGGACCGTGCGCTGCGACAAATTGCTGGTGACCAAGGGCCAGACCCGGCTACAGTACTGCGGCACTTGTCAATTGCCGATCAGGACAAGGATGCCCTTGAACGCGCTGTGGGTGAAGCATTCATTACATTGGGATTCCGATATGATCGTCGTGGTGGAAACCGAGGTGGGCCGGATGGCGTTCTGGATGCTCGCCTTGGATTCGGTGATCGTCAGGTTGAGGATTTCCGAGTTGTTTACGATGCTAAAACGACTGCGAGCTCAAGCATCTCTGTAGGGCACTTAGACTTCGGGGCCCTTTGGGACTTTAAGCTCAGTGAGGATGCTGATCACGGGTTTATCATCGGTAAAGCTTTTCAAGGTCAAGATGATCCTGAATCGGCGGTTAATCGCCGCACTTCTCAAGGTCGAGGGGATCGACCTATGACGGTGATGACAACAGCGCAACTAAAGAGACTTGTGGAACTGCATTATCAATTCGGCGTAACGCTCATACAGATACGCAAGTTCTTTGTGGAAGCGTTAACGTTTGCTGAAGTAACCGAGTTTTTGGATAGCTTGGAAGCTGAGCTGAGCACTGAGCAGCCCCCTGTCCCACTTCGGCGGCTGCTACATGGACTTGAGAGGGAAAAGGATGACCCCTTGAGCAGGCCGAATATTATCGCTGTTCGAGCTCAAGATCAGACATTGAAGGCATACGAGGTGGAACGTTTAGCTGCTGCTCTTCGTGCCGTCCAGACAATCGTAGGATCGCGTTGGATAGAAGTGAACGAAGCCAACAACGATGTTCGTATGGGTCATACAGCTGATCAGATTCTGGCGGAGCTCGACAGGCGGTCTCAGAAGGAACTTGGTCTGACGGCCCGAACTGGCGAGGGGCCCTAGGGTGCGTGCGCCACACCCATTTCCCGCGCGAATGGCGCCGGAACTCGCCCTTTCCAGCGTATCCCGGGCCGATGGTGAGCCGATACTCGATCCAATGTGCGGTTCTGGCATGGTGCTTAAGGCCGCGCTTCAGGCGGGGAAACAAGCGATCGGTTTCGATCTAGACCCGCTTGCTGTGCTTATGAGCCGTGTGTGGACGACAGCAGCTCCAGATGACCTTGAAGGATGCGCCGCGTCGGTCATAGCGAGGGCTAATACAATATCGGTTCCGGACTTGCCCTGGATCGACTTCGATCACGAGACGGCTGAATTTGTAGACTTCTGGTTCGGGAAGACTCAGCAGCATGATCTTCGAAAGATTGCTGCTGTTTTGTGGGAACTTGATGACTCGGCTGAACATAATGCGCTGAGGCTGGCACTGAGTCGTACGATCATCACTAAAGATCGGGGCGCCTCGCTCGCGAGTGACGTCTCCCATAGCAGGCCTCATCGTACGCGAACTACCAACGACTACGATGTGATATCGGGCTTCAAGCTTGCTGCCCGAAATGTAGGGCGTATACTCGCCGTTTCGTCGACATCGGGTGCTGCGAGTGTAAGTCTTGGTGATGCAAGAGATCTAAAAGGGCTGCCGGACAATTCCGCCGGCATGATTGTTACTTCACCGCCTTATCTGAATGCAATAGATTACCTGCGAGGGCATCGGCTAGCATTGGTTTGGTTGGGCTATCGGGTTGGCGATTTGCGCGCAGTGCGGTCTTCGAGCATTGGGGCCGAGCGTGGTTTAAGTGAGGAGTCGATTGAAGCTGAGTTGCGCGATATAATAAGAGAGTTGTCGATTGATGAGTATGACCGCCAACTTGGTCGGATGCTAGTACGGTATTTCTTCGACTTGGATCGCATGATGGCTGAGGCAAGTCGAGTGCTGAAGCATGGCTCAGATGCTGTCTTCGTGGTTGGAAATTCCACCATTAGGTCTCAGTTCGTTGACAACGCAACGCTTACCGCGCGCGCGGCTGAGCGGCACGGCTTACGGCTTGTCGATCGGTCGGAGCGCGAGCTGCCTGCCAACCGCCGGTATCTGCCGCCACCTCGGATCAACGCGAGTGATCAGCTATCGCGGCGGATGAGGACCGAAGTGATACTGAGACTTAGCAAGTCTGCCGCGTGAGAGGGACGACGGGCCTGTGTGCGGGCGGTTGCTGGCGTGGTATGTGTTCTGGTCTGCGCGTGTGGGGACGCTGCCCCGGAGGGACCGGCCGCCAGGCCGCATGCCCGAAGGGCAGCGTCCCCACACGCGCAGACCAGGGCAGCTAGCTGATCTTGATCTAGTAGAGGTCAACTCGGCAACCACGCCCGTTGATGCTCCGGCGTTGTTGAGCCGTGGGCGTCGTCGTGGGGGACAGAGGGTTGCCGCCTGACCGATGCGCTCGCGGTACCTGCAACTAAGAGCGAATGTCGGTTAGTCTTGAGGCACGGTGAGGAGGTGATCGCGATGTCTGAACCAGCAGTCGCGCCTGATGCGCTTGACGAGGCTAGCGCCTCGTTCTGGGGTAAGCCTGATCTGGACGAGGTGATGGCTGGTGCTGAGCCTCTCCGGGAAGATGAATCGTTCGAGATCGCTGACCTCACTGATGACGAGTGGGATGTGTTTATTCGAGCGATCCACGAGTGATGGCCGCAACCGTACTCCTCGATACGAATGTCTTCACTGCCTGGCTAAGACCACGGTCGCCCCTCGTCAAGCTGTATGGCAGGCATGTCTATGGGAATCGGCTTGCAGTTGCTCAGCAGACTGTCGCCGAAGCTCGGTATGGAGCGGTAGTCGCTGGATGGGGTGACAAGCGCCTTGAACAGCTTGAACGCCTAATCCGCCGTAGTCGGCCGCTGCCTGTTGATGACGAGACGGTGTGGTCGTATGCCAGGTTGCGGGCAGAATGCCGCCGTCTTGGCCACCCTCTGCATCAGAAAGAGCACTTGGGTGATCTATGGATCGCTGCTACCGCGATGCGTTGGCAGATCCCGCTAGTCGCTCACGATGCCGTGTTTCTTGGCTGTCCGAGCATTGAGCTTCGCACGGAGTTGGAGCGTGACGGCTAGCGCGATGCCTCACCGGCGGTCGTCTCGGGTCTGATGGTGGAGAATGGCGGGGTGACGACGCCGGATCTTGACGCGGAGTGGTGGACCACTTCTGACGTGGCAGCCTATCTCGGCGTCCGAGTTGGCACGGTGAGTTCGTACCGGCAACGGGGCCAGATGCCCGAACCAGATCTGACTGTCGGGCGGACACACATGTGGCGTCCTTCGCGGATCGTGGAATGGCACGGATCGAGGCCGCGTCCAGGTGTCGGGGGTCGGCCGGTGCATGATCGGAGTTCGGCCGGCGAGTCTGAATAGTCGGTGGTGTTGGGTACTGTCGGGGCGTGGACGCACAGCAAGGTGAGACAAGTACCCGGTGGATCACGCATGGTGAGCGGACCCTGTACGAGAGCAAGTGGGTGCGCCTCGGTCTGGTAGATGTTGAGCTGCCGGATGGTGAGCGCTTCGAGCATCACAAGGTGTGGCTGCCATCTGCGGCCATGGTCGTGCTCCTGGACGACGCCCAAGAACATGCTCTTATGCTGTGGCGGCACCGGTTCATCTCCGACGTTTGGAACTGGGAGCTGCCTGGCGGCCTGGTGGACGAAGGCGAGTCTCCCTCGCAGACTGCTGCGCGAGAGCTTGAGGAAGAGACGGGATACCAGGCGCGCACATTAGAACATCTTGTGACGTTCGAACCAATGATCGGCACAGTGACGTGCCCTCACCATGTCTTCCTTGCCCGTCACGGCGAGCCTACTGGTGCGCCCACGGAGACCACAGAGATGCAAAGGATGGAATGGGTTCGGCTGCAGCAGATCCCGGAACTCATCCGTGTGGGCGAAGTGAAGAACTCCGGGACCCTGGTCGCGTTGCTTCACGTGCTGGCGATCAAGGGCACCGATGGGTGTTCCCGCTAGCTATCAAGGTTGTGATCCGGCGGTGCTGCCTTGCTGAACCGGTGCGTGCCGCCAACTGTTCGGCCGTCTGAGCTTCAGCCCTGGCCTCCTGGTGGTCTCCACGTACCGAGTGAGTCAGGGCGAGGTCGCAATGCAAGGCTGCAGCAGCGCGTGTGAACGAGGGATCGAGATCAGCCAGCGCGCTCCTCAGATCATGGACGGCTTCGGCGGAGCCGAGCCGAGCGAGGCAATGACCGCGCCAGCGCATCAAATGAACCTCGTCAAGCACGACGAACGGCAGTTCCGGATCGACCGGATCAGATGGCAGCACGTCGGCCGCGCGGTCGATCGCCTGCCGGGTTTGCTGTTCCTCGCCGCGAGCAGCAGCGGCCTCTGCCTGGACGGCTGAAAGCCACGACCACAGCAAGTTGGGCACCTTACCTCGCGCGGCGGTTAACGCCTGGGTAACGAGCGGCAGGGCGTGCTCGTGTTGTTCGGCGTCAAGTAGTGCGTATGCCTGCTGGGCGGTTACGTGGGCAAGGATGACAACATTGCCGGACTCGTATGCCGCAGCTTTGGCGGTCTCATGATGTCTCCATGCCCCGGCCGGGTCTCCCAGATCGAGAGCCTGCCAACCCGCAAGCGCTGCGGCCTCGGCGATCGCGGCCCCCAGAGCGGAGCGGTGTCCGCCCGGCAGGGAGTACCGCAGCAGTTCGGTCATCTGCACGATATGAGCTTCCGTCTGCGCAAGGAGGCGAGCGGCGCCGAGCTGGCGGTCTAGCAATCGGAGAGATTGAGTTTGGCTCTCGAACAACTCGATGAGCTGTCCATCAACGACAACCGACGCCTTCAGGCGGTCCGCCAGTTCAGCGGCTCCGTTCTGAGTAGCGGGAGCATCGTCGTCGCCGAGTTGATCAGAGCCGACCGGCGAGCTGGCTGTGAACGGTACGCCGAACACTGCTGTGAACAACTCCGCGTACATCTCGGAGAGCCCTCGTCTGCCGTTTGCCCATTCGCGGATCATGCGCGTCAGACTCTCGTCGCTCGGTAACGAAGCCTTCCGGTCCCGTCCGGCCTTCCGAAGCTCGTGAATCAGACGGGCGCGTGACCAGCCACGTTGCGCAGCCAGCGGGTTAATCGCCGTTCCGTCCATCACAGTCAGCTCACCGGTCCCATGTAGCTAACGCGTGTTCCTGAGTCCCCTGGAGTCCTCCCGAGTCCTCTGTCATCGACCATTCTGCCTGTTTGACACTCGTCACATGAAGCAGACGACGAATTGAAGAGTCATTGGTCAATGAGAGCAAACGACCCTTGACAAGTACTGACTGAGTCAGTACTTTGTATTCAAGTTCCACCATCGAAACAGGAGGTCAGCAATGGCGATCAACGGTCCGATCCCAGTGGATTTCGGGGCAGTGTTTCCCCATGGGGCGTACGTGATCGGTGAGGTGGTGCCGGAAGTGGATTTCGACTCATCGACCAAGGAGAACCGGGTGCAGAAGCGGGATAAGACGTCGGGTCTTCCCGTATGGCAGGTGCCGGTGATGGACGCCGATCCAGACGCTCGTAAAGGGCAGCGTGAGGTCACGGTCAAGGTGATCGCGGACGTGCAGCCGGTTCCGCCGGAAACAGTTGCGAGTTTGCCGTTCAGGCCGGTGGAGTTCACCGACATGACCGTGACACCTTACGTAGACACAAACGGCGCGCGTCCTCGTCAGGCGTTCTCGTTGCGGGCGTCGGGTCTGCGCAAGCCGTCCGGCGGGAAGATGGCAACGGGACCTGCCGGTAAGGATCAGGCTGCGAAGGATGCCGCCTGATGGCGACACCAGAGCGAGCCGGTGAACCCCGCCCGGACGTGGTCACGGCTGCGTGGAGTGTGTTGGCCACGCACGACGAACTCGCACGTGTGCGCGCTGAGCTCAGGAAGGTGCGCCACGGAGATTGGGCATCGTTCGCGCGGTGGCGGGAGCGTGGCTATGTTCCGGCGGTAGCCTGCTGGGCATCGGCCGTGGCGACGCTGGTTGCTCTGATCGGCCCCGTCCGCGTTGACCCGGTGACGCTGGCTGAACGTCTCGTGGCGGCGGACATCGCGGCCTCCTTGGCCGCCGTCGTTTCCGAGTCCGAGCCTGTCATGAGCGTCACGGACGCTGCCTCCCTATAAGACCGGCGCGGGAACAGGACCGGCCTGCAAACCTTCTGTTCCCGCGCCTTCCAAACCCCACCAGCTAAGGGAAGGGACTTGGCATGTCCAAGCGTACGAGCGCACTCACACCACGTCATCGGCGGTGGTCGTGGTGGGCGTGAACTTCGCATCTGATCAGTCGAATGGTGATGCATACGAGCTACCGGAGCGCACTGACCCGGAAGAGCCGCTAGCCAATTCGCTGTTCGTCGGATTGATCTTGCTGCTGTTGGTAGTGCCGTGGTACGCGATTCGGCATCCGATCATCTCGGTGCTTGTGGGCGGGTCGGCGTGGATCGCCCTGCTTCACGGGCCGTTCGGGCTGGCTGTCGCATATGTCGCCGTGGCCTCAGTTCTCGTCATCTGGCGGCTAGTGCACAAGCCCTCATTTGTCCGTTTCGTATCTCGCCCGGTGCGGTCGAAGTGGCGTGGGGCGTGGGTGTATCGGCGGCGCTGGACGTCGGCTATGCACATGTGTGGCTTGAGCAAGGGCTTCGGAGCGAAACGCTATG
The DNA here is from genome assembly GCF_010122465.1 of Phytoactinopolyspora mesophila. NCBI lineage: Bacteria > Bacillati > Actinomycetota > Actinomycetes > Jiangellales > Jiangellaceae > Phytoactinopolyspora > Phytoactinopolyspora mesophila. The sequence goes on from NZ_WLZY01000016.1 coordinate 50,163, forward strand.
TTCCGCATGTTGTGCGGGTTCGCTCGGATGAGTTCGGCGACCGGGTTCGGATCAAGCTTCTGATGGGCCAGTCGGCCGATGACTTCGAGGCCAAGACCGAAGCGCTCGCCTCTACTTTCGGTGCCACCGGCTGCCGGGTGGAGACGGGCAAACCCGGCGTGATCTGGCTGCACTTCAAACACCGCGACGCGCTGATGGTTCCGCTGCCTGCACCAAAGGTGGGCAGCGTGGTGAACCTCGGAGCGCTGTCGGTCGGGCGATGTGAGGATGGGCAGCCGTGGCGGCTGCAACTGCTCGGCACTCACGTCCTAGTCGCTGGGGCCACCAATTCAGGGAAGGGATCAGTGATCTGGTCCACGCTTCGCGCCCTGGCTCCAGGGGTGCGCGCCGGTTTGGTGGACGTGTGGGCCGTCGATCCGAAGGGCGGGGTCGAACTCGCGTCTGGCGCACCGATGTTCGCTCGGTTCGCCTACGAGCCCGAAGACATGGTGGCACTCGTCGAGGACGCCGCTGCGCTCATTCGGAACCGGGCGGCCACGATGCGTGGTCACACTCGGCTCCATACCCCCACCACGAGTGAACCGTTCGTGCTGCTCGTGGTCGACGAGTTGGCGTTCCTGACGGCGTACATGCCCGACCGTGCTCTGAGCAAGCGGCTAAATGCCGCGCTGTCCGTGGTGCTGTCGCAGGGCCGTGCGGTCGGGGTTTCAGTGATGGCAGCCGTGCAGGATCCACGCAAGGAGATCATCAATATGCGTGATCTGTTCCCCACTCGCATCGGGTTGCGGCTGACCGAATCAGACCAGGTGGACATGGTCCTCGGCGACGGTGCACGTAAACGTGGCGCGCGGTGTGACCAGATCCCCGAATCCACGCCCGGCATCGGCTACGTACTTCTGGAGGGGCAACGCGAACCCACACGCGTGCGCGCCGCCTACGTGTCCGACTACGACATCTCCGCCATGACGGCCACCTATCAAGCCGCACGGACCGACCATGCGCTGTCTGTTCCTGTCGTCGCTGGGGAGGTCGTGGGATGAGCATCGAGATCACTAACGAGCGCATGAGCAGCGACACGACTAAGCACCATGCCTGGCGAACTGACCCGGACGGTGGTCTGTGGGAGGTGTCCTGGTTACCCACAAGGCGGCTGGACCGCAACGCCGCGGTTACGGCGATGGTGCTCGCGGAAACCGTCGCCATCACGACCGCAGGTGGTGGTGGGCTCTGCCACGACGATCCGGTGTGGGCGTTCATCGACGCCTGGGCCAGCGAACTCGGGCTCACCGGGGCCGTAGCCGTCGCGTCCCTAGGAGCATGACCGGATGACATTGCCTCGACTGGATAACGACACGGTACGCGGGCTCGCCGTCGCGGAGCGGGTGTGTGTGCGCCCGATCATGTCCCGGCTGACCGATACCGAAACCGGCGACACCAGGACGGTCCTGATCCCGTGCGGCTCCACGAGAGAGACCGTGTGCCCGTCGTGCGCCGACCGGGCGCGTCGGTTGCGGATGCAGCAATGCCGCGAAGGGTGGCATCTCACAGAAGAACCCACCACCGACCACGACGACAACGGCCAGAACGACGACGAGAACGAGGAGAACGACAGCGACGGCAACGGCCAGGACGACGGGGATGGTGGGGCGCGTCGGGTCCGCTCCACTCGTCGCCGCGACGACGCCGACGACCTACCCCGACCGCCGAAACAGCACACCACCCTCGGACGCAGCTTCGACACCCCGGACGGGAAGACCTACCGGCCGTCGATGTTTGTCACCCTCACCATGCCCAGCTACGGGCGCGTGACCCGTGAAGGCGTCCCGGTTGATCCGGACAGCTATGACTACCGGCGCGCCGCGTTGGACGCGTTGCATTTCCCGAAGGTGGTGGACCGGTTCTGGCAGAACCTGCGCCGCGCCACCGGTATGCCAGTGCAGTACTTCGCCACCGTCGAACCACAACGCCGACTCGCCCCGCACCTGCACGCCGCCGTACGGGGCACCTTCCCACGTGCCCTGATCCGCCAAGTGGTCGCGGCCACCTACCACCAGCTCTGGTGGCCACCCCATGACGAGGTCGTCTACGACGGTGACCGGTTGCCGGTGTGGGATGAGCACGCGGGCGGCTACTGCGACCCGGACACCGGGGCGTTGCTGCCGACCTGGGACGCGGCCCTCGATGCGCTCGACGCCGACCCCGACGCGGAACCCGCACATGTCGTCCGGTTCGGGACCCAGATCGACATGCAAGGCATCCTCGCCGGAACCCCCGCCGCTGACCGCCGCGTCGGCTACCTCACCAAATACCTCACCAAGAACATCTCCGACGACATCGACACCGACGAGCCCTCGGCGGCCCGCCAAGCCCACATCGACCGCATCGCTCACGAGGTCCGCTGGCTGCCCTGCGCGCCGACATGCGCGAACTGGCTCCGCTTCGGTGTCCAGCCCAAGAACACCCGTCCTGGATTGGTACCGGGGCTGTGCCGATCCAAAGCACATGACCGGGACCATCTCGGCCTCGGTGGCCGTCGTGTGCTCGTGTCGCGCCGCTGGACCGGCAAGACACTCACCGAACACAAGGCCGACCGCGCCGCCGTCGTCCGCACCGTCCTCGCTGAGGCGGGTGTCGAGATGGACGACCACGGCGAGTTCTCGGCAACCGCCACCCGCTCGGACGGACAGCCTCGCTACGTGTGGTCAACCGTCAAACCCGGCGACACCGACGCGCCCTCCTACTTGCGGCTCATCGCCCACGCCATCACCCGAAGACAGGCATGGCGCGAGCAATACGAGCAGGCCAAACAACGCGCCGGACCACCCGGCCCGAATCTTTCGGCAACCATCCCCGGAGCCGCCACAGCGGCATGATCGAAAGGAAGAGGCATGACGGAGACAACGATCAAACCCAGGTGGCACACGACAGCCGAAGTAGCGGGGATGCTCGGCTTCGGTTTGTCTAAGACGAAAATGCTGGTCATCACCGGTGAGATTCGCTCGGTCAAGGTCGGCGCGCATCGGCGCATCCTGCCGGAATGGGTGGATGAGTACGTGGCCCGCGTAACTGAAGAGTGCGCGGCATGAGCGGGCGAGCCAGGGCGAACGGCGAAGGATCGATCTTTCCGTACCGCAACGGTTTCGCCGCGTATGCGTGGGTCGTCCGGCCGGACGGTCGCCGGATGCGCAAGTACGTCTACGGCAAGACGCGTGAGATCGTCCACGAGAAATGGATCAAACTCCAGCAAGACGCTAAACAAGGTCCGATGACGTCCACGGACATGACGGTCGCGGACTACATGACTTACTGGCTGGAGGAGGTGATCAAACCGAACAAGGCACCGCTGACGTACGCGACGTATGAGACGTTCATACGGCTCTACATCGTGCCCGGCCTCGGAGCCGAGAAGCTGTCTCGCCTACAGGTTCAACCGCGCAAGGTTCAGAAATGGCTCAACGCCGTTGCCGCTACGTGCCAGTGCTGCGCACAGGGCAAGGACGCGGCGCGCCATCCCGAGCGTCGCCGCTGTTGCGCTCTTGAACGCCCTGAGTGCTGTGAAAACCTCCTGAGTCCCCGAAGCTTGAGCGACATCCGCACGTGCTTTCGATCGGCCTTATCTAATGCGATCGACGACGAGTTGATCACCAAGAACGTAGCCAAGTCGATCAAACTCCCGACCGTACGCAAGCCAAAACGGAAGCGGTGGACTAGCGAACAGGCACGGCAGTTCCTGGAGTCGGCTCGCTCGGACTGCGACCCCTTCTACGCGGCATACGTCTTGGTGCTGGTGATGGCGATGCGCAAGGGCGAAGTCCTTGGTCTCCTGGTCGATGCGGTCGATCTCGACGCTGGCGAGCTTGGCATCGAGCACCAGTTACAACGTGTCCGCCGCCAGCTTCTACACCGCGAGACGAAAACGGAGGCATCAGACGACACACTCCCGCTCCCGGGCATCGCATCGACGGCACTCAGCCAGCGCTTGGCTCGGCGAGACCGCGACCGCGAGCAGGCAGGCGAGGCCTGGCAGGAGTTCGGCCTGATGTTCTGCACTCGCTATGGCACACCAATCGAGCCGCGCAACTTCAACCGTGCTTGGGATGCGCGGTGCCGTAAGGCGGAAGTGCCGAAGATCTCGGTGCACGACGGCCGCCGAACCTGTGGCTCACTGCTCGCTGACCTCGATGTCCACCCGCGCGTCGCCATGCGCATCCTGCGTCACGCACAATTCGCCGTCACCATGGAGATCTACACAGAGGTGTCCTCGGAAGCCACACAGGCGGGCCTCAAACGGCTCGGAGAGAGCTTGGAAAGGTGAAGCTGTTGCTGTACTTTGCTGCTGTACTGAACGCGAGGGGCCGGTCCCCATTGTGGAAACCGGCCTCTGAGCTGCGTCGGGGTGACAGGATTTGAACCTGCGACCTCTTCGTCCCGAACGAAGCGCGCTACCAAGCTGCGCCACACCCCGAAAGCTGCCGGCCCAGCATATCCGAGATCAGTCGCGTACCCGAAATCGGCTGGTGATCGACGTGATTGGTATCCCGCACCGGAAATCCTTGCTCCTGAGTCTGCCGCCAGCGGCGCGCTGTGTTGTCGTCGTGGCTCGAACTGTTGTCGTGGCTCGAAGAACCCAGATCGGACCCTCGTCCGCCTCCCACCCCGCCCCTCAGGTGATCGTCAGGGCGCTGTGGTCGTTGTGGGGTGATCGTCAGTACGTTGTGGTCGCGGGCTAGCAACCACAACGTACTGACGATCACCCGGAGGAGTGCGAACGCCGACCACCCAAGCCAAGTGGCTAGGGCCTGGCCACGAGCTTGAGTAGGCTCGCCTCAGGTGGGCAGGCAAACCGCACCGGCGTGTACGGCGACGTGCCAAGGCCGGCCGAGACGTGCATCCAGGCGGTGTCGGGGCCGCCGTCGGCCGGATGCCTGGAGACGCCTTTGACCCGGTCGGTATCGAGGTCACAGTTGGTCACCAGGGCGCCGTAGCCGGGCACACACAACTGGCCGCCATGGGTGTGTCCGGCGAGCAGCAATCGGTATCCATCGGCAGCCATGGCGTCGAGCACCCGGAGATACGGGGCATGGGTCACGCCGATGGCCAGGTCGGTACCGGCCACCGGGGGGCCTGCGACGGCGTTGTACCTGTCTCGTCCGAGATGGGGGTCGTCGACGCCGGCGAACGACAGGCGGTGATCGGCGACGGTCAAGTCGCCGCGGGCATTCGTGAGATCGAGCCATCCCGCGTCGGTCAGCCCGTCTCGAAGATCTCGCCAGGGCAGATCGGGTTGGTGGACACGGGCAGCGCCTCGGGTAGGCAGGAGGTAGGCGGCCGGGTTCTTGGGGCGTGGACTGTAGTAGTCGTTCGAGCCGAAGACGAAGACACCTGGCCTGGACAGCAACGGCTCGAAGGCGTAAAGCACGGCCGACACGGCCTCGGAATGCGCGAGGTTGTCTCCGGTGTTGACCACCAGGTCCGGCTCGAGCGCGGCCAACCCGCGCACCCACTCGATCTTGCTCTGCTGGTTGGGTGTCATATGCAGATCAGAGACATGCAGGACGCGGATCGGCCGGCTTCCAGGAGGAAGCACCGGTACTTCGAACCTTCGGAGGCGATATGAACGCACTTCGTACCCGGCAGCGTATGCGAGACCGCCGAGTGCGAGTCCGGTCAGGCCGATCATCATCCGTTTGGCAACCACCAGCCAAGGTTCCCACACCAGCGCCGGTGTCGGCGCATCGTCATAGGTTATGGGCATGAGCGGCGAGGCTGTCGACGACATCATCCGGTTGCGCAGCGGCCGCGGCCGGGCTTTGCTCGCGGCGATGGCGCTCGGGTCGGGCATGGCCTTTCTGGACAGCACCGTGGTCAATGTCGCCCTGCCCACCATCGGCCGCGACTTCGACGCCGGTATGGCGGCACTGCAATGGACCGTCAACGCCTACACGCTGATGCTCGCGTCGCTGATCTTGCTCGGTGGCGCGCTTGGAGACCGGTTCGGCCGGCGGCGGATCTTCCTGATCGGCGTCGCGTGGTTCACCGTGGCGTCGGTGCTCTGTGCGGTCGCGCCCAGCGTGGAGGTCCTCGTCGTGGCTCGGGCACTGCAGGGCATCGGTGGGGCATTGCTGACGCCCGGAGCCTTGTCCATCCTGCAAACCTCGATCCACCCGGATGACCGGGCGAAGGCGATCGGCGCATGGGCCGGGCTCACCGGCATGTCCGGCGTCGTGGGCCCGCTGCTCGGTGGCTGGCTGCTGGAGTTCGACTGGCGATGGGTGTTCTGGATCAATGTGCCCATCGCCGCCGTCACGGTGTGGTTGACCAGGCGCTGCGCACCCGAGTCTCGCCAGTTGCGCCCTGAACAGAGCTTCGACTGGGCGGGTGCGGCGTTCGGGGCCGTCGCCCTGGGGGCCGGCACATACGCCCTGATCGCCGCCGCTGACGCGCCTGAGCCAGGGCCGCTGGTGGGTGCCATGGTCCTCACGATCACCGCCGCGGCAGCGTTTCTCCGGCGGCAGGCGACGGCCTCGGCGCCCATGGTGCCGTTGTCGCTGTTCGCCGACCGTACGTTCAGCGTGATCAACGCGATGACGTTCGCTGTATATGCCGGCCTGTCCGGCGTGATGTTCTTCCTGGTCATCCATCTGCAGGTGTCACTGGGGTGGAGTCCTCTAGCCGCCGGACTGTCCAGTCTGCCGATCACGCTGTTGATGCTGCTCCTCTCCGGGCGCAGCGCCGAGCTCGCCACCAAGGTGGGCGTGCGCCTGCCCCTGGTAGCCGGTTCGGTGATCGGCGGAGTAGGCACGGCGCTGCTGACCACGGCCGCTCCCGGCTCCAGCTACGTCACTGCCGTCTTGCCGGGCATGACCCTGCTCGGTATCGGCTTGGTCATCTTGGTTCCCACCTTGACCGCCACGGTGATGTCGTCGGCCCCGGCCGAGCTGGCCGGTGTGGCCAGCGGCGTCAACAACGGGGTGTCACGAGCGGCCGGACTGATGGCCGTTGCCGCCATTCCGGCGATGGTCGGGCTGGCCGGCACCAGCTATGCCGATGCTGACCTCATGACCGCCGCCTTCCGGGGCGCAATGCTCATCTGTGCGGGTTTGCTGGTCGCCGGTGGAGCGCTCGCGGCGTTCCTGCTGCCGATGCCCGGTGCGAAGCTCGACCACGAAGCCACCGAAGAAGCAGGTGAGACCTCGGCGCCGTGTCCGGCCCCGGGGCTGCCGCCGGCGCACGGGCATTGAGCCGCTCCGGTCTGGAAACCTCCGTCGGCCGTGGTGAATCGGTCTGGAGCAACTCGTTATGTCCAGCCGCGCCTTTCCGGCACACTATGCCCATGGCCTCTCTCAAAGACCGGATCAAGAGCGATCTCACCGACGCGATGCGGGCGCGTGACGACGTGCGCAAGGGCACACTCCGGATGACTCTGTCCGCCATCGGCACCGCTGAGGTAGCTGGTAGCGCCGCGAAGGAACTCAGCGACGACGAGGTCATCACCGTGCTCACGCGTGAGGTCAAACGCCGTCGGGAGGCCGCCGAAGCGTTCCGTGCGGGCGGGCGCGCCGACAGCGCTCAGCGCGAAGAGGCGGAGGCTGCCATCATCTCCGAGTATCTCCCCGCACAACTGTCCGGCGAAGAGTTGGCCCAGCTGGTTGATCAGGCCGTGGCAGAGGCCGGGGCTGAGTCACCACGCGACATGGGCAAGGTCATGAAGGTCCTGCAACCGAAGGTGGCCGGCCGGGCCGAAGGCCGCGTCGTCGCGGATGCTGTCAAGCAGCGGCTCACAACCTGATGTGTTCAGGAGTCGTCGCTTTCCTCACGGAAGCTGATGTACTCACCATCCGCACTGTGGACACGGAACCCGCCGTTGTACGAAGTCAGGAACTGCGCTTCGAAATCGCCGTCGGATGGGACTGAAACCATCCACAATTGATGATCATCGCGGTCGAGGTCGTAGCCGGTGACCGTCCCGTCAACCCGGTTCAGGACGTAGACGGTCGACTCAGCCAGCGCGTATGTGTGCTCCTCGCGTGGGCCAGGGAGCTCGAACAGTTGGTCACCCGTCGCTGAGAAGATCCGGGCCGGCAGGTCGGAGTCATGCGGCGAGATCCCGATCAGGGCGGGCTCCCGGGGCGAACGCGGAGCCAGTGCGTAGTCGATGCGGGCCGAACCGATGCCGCGGCGCAGCCACGACCATTGGCGGCGCTCGACGCTGCGCACCGCTATGTCGGTTCCGAAATTCAGCAGGGCGGCGTGGTCCTCGTCCACCTGTGTGACATGTACGTAGCTGGCGGCGTCGTCGCCGGTTACCAGGTCCCACGTGAGCTGACCGTCGCTGGTGTCGAATGTCAGTAGCCTGATGCCTCCGTCGCGGTACGCGTATAACTCGTCGCCGACGACGGCCAGCCGCCAGGAGTCATCTTCTGGGCGGGATCCGCCGTGAGACCGCGGCCGGTCCGGCCAGCGCGTAACCGTATCTGTCTCCCATTCCGTCTCTCCGGATGCGAGCCCGATCGCCGAAATCTTCTCGCCGGTGGCGGCATAGGCTCGTTCGGCGTCGACCGTGAACGACACCGCCGGCGCCGACCATAGATGCTCGCCGGTGGTAGTGGCGTGGGCGTGCAGCCACACGTGCCGGTCTTCGTCGAGGCTCTGGACCAGCAGGACGTCGGCGGCACGTGAAAAAGTCGGACCGCCGACGTCGTCATGGACTGGCACACCGTAAGCCGCACAGCTGAGCAGGACTTCCTCGTCGTCCAGCAACACCGCGAGCGCGGAGTTGTCTTCGGGGACCCGAGCGAAGACCTGAGCGAGCGCACGATCACCGGGAAAGCCTGCCACCGTCGCCACGATGTACAGGGGGCTGTCGGCCAGTTGATGGCTGAGCGAAGGCTCGCCGTCCATGACGGTGTCGCCGATGAAGGTGACCGTCGCGGCGTCAACATCGATAACGAACCCATGCGGCGACCCGCTGCCTTGCCGCATGGGTGTCACGTAATCGAGCTCCCGGTATGTGCTGCGCCGACCGGATGTGACCGGCTCCTCGAGTACCGCCTCCGGTACTCGGGCCACCTGAGGCTCGTGGACCTCGTGGTCCTCGGGTAGCCCCGGGCCCGTACATTCGACGCTCAACGGTTCGGGCGGAGCGTCGTCGTCGCCGGAGTTGATCCACCACAAGGTCCCGGCGGCAGCGATCAGTACGGCCGCCATGCCGCCGTACTTCACCACCTGCTGACGTCTCGCGTCCTCACTCGCTCTCGGCACCCGCGAAGCTTACCGGTGGTCTTGATCTATGCGACGTTCAACCCTGACTATTTGTGACTCCCGGTCAGCTCGGCCGCGACCAGCTCGGCGATCTGGGCGGTATTCAGGGCCGCGCCTTTGCGTAGGTTGTCGCCGCAGACGAACAGGTCGAGGGAGTGGGTGTCGTCCAAGGAGCGCCGGACCCGGCCGACCCAGGTGGGGTCGGTGCCGACGACGTCGGCGGGTGTGGGGAACTCGCCGCGCGCGGCGTCGTCGTACAGCACGACGCCCGGCGCGTCTCGCAGGATCTCCCAAGCAAGCTCGGTGCTGACTTCACGGTCGAAGGTGGCGTGCATGGCTACCGAGTGGGTGGTGACCACTGGCACTCGGACGCAGGTAGCTGAGACCTTGAGGTCGGGTAGATCGAGGATCTTGCGGGACTCGTTGCGGATTTTGAGCTCTTCGGAGCTCCAGCCGCCGTCCTTGAGGGAACCGGCCCAGGGGACGACGTTCATCGCCAGCGGCGCGGGAAACGGACCGAGGTCGTCGCCGACAACCCGGCGGACGTCGCCGGGCTGCGAGCCCACGTCGCGGTTACCGGCGACCTTGCTGAGCTGGTCGTGCAGCGTGTCGATGCCGCCCTGTCCGGCACCCGAAGCGGCCTGGTACGAGGCGGCGAAGACCTGGGTCAGCTCGAGTTCAGCGTGCAGCGCACCCAGCACCACGATCATGGACAGCGTGGTGCAGTTCGGATTCGCGATGATGCCTTTCGGCCGGTTTCGTGCGGCCGGCGCGTTGACCTCGGGCACGACCAGCGGCACGTCGGAGTCCATCCGGAAAGCGCCGGAGTTGTCGACGGCGACGGCTCCGCGCGCGGCCGCTACTGGCGCCCATTCGGCCGAGACCTCGTCGGGTACGTCGAACATGGCGACGTCGACGTCGTCGAACACCTCGGGTGCCAGCGCCTGGACTTCGACGTCCTCTCCGCGCACGGACAACAGGCGTCCGGCGGAGCGTGGTGAGGCGATCAGTCGGATCTCACCCCACACGTTCTGCCGGGTCGAGAGGATCTGGCGCATCACGGTGCCCACCGCTCCGGTGGCACCGACAATCGCGAGCGTAGGAAGATCGTGATTGCTCATCGGCCGGTCCCTCCGTACACAACAGCTTCGACCTCGGCTACGTCGAGGTCGAAAGCCCGGTGGATGGCCCCCACAGCGGTGTCTACGTCCTCGCCGCGCACCACCACCGAGATGCGGATCTCGGACGTAGAGATCATCTCGATGTTCACCCCGGAATCGGCGAGCGAACCGAAGAACTTGGCGCTCACGCCGGGATGACTGCGCATGCCTGCGCCGATGAGTGACACCTTGCCGATGCCGTCGTCGTAGCGCAGTGCCTCGAAGCCGACCTGGTCCTGTACGGCCGTCAGCGCCTCCATTGCGGCCGGGCCGTCCGTGGCCGGCAAGGTGAAGGAGATGTCGGTGCGGTTGGTATCCGCGGCCGAGACATTCTGCACGATCATGTCGATGTTCACGTCGGCGGCGGCCACGGAGCGGAAGATGGTCGCGGCCTCGCCGACCTTGTCGGGTACACCCACGACGGTGATCTTCGCCTCGCTGCGGTCGTGTGCGACCCCGGAGATGATCGGCTGCTCCATGTCGGTGTGGTCACTTCCTTCACTCTTGTCTGACACCCAGGTGCCGTCCAGCGTGGAGAAGCTGGAGCGCACGTGGATGGGAATGCCGTAGCGGCGGGCGTACTCGACGCAGCGCAGATGGAGGATCTTCGCTCCACACGCGGCCATCTCTAGCGTCTCTTCGTAGCTGATCCGCGGAACCCGGCGGGCGGCCGCAACGATACGTGGATCAGCGGTAAATATGCCGTCGACGTCGGTGTAGATCTCGCAGACACTGGCATCGAGCGCCGCCGCGAGCGCCACGGCCGTCGTGTCCGAGCCGCCGCGGCCCAGCGTGGTGATGTCCTTGCTGTCCTGGCTGACGCCCTGGAAGCCGGCGACGATGGCGATGGCGCCGCCGTCGAGTGCTTGCCGGATTCTCCCCGGCGTGACGTCGATGATGCGGGCCTTGCCATGCGATGAGTCGGTGATGACACCGGCCTGACTGCCGGTGAAGGACCTGGCTTCGTGGCCGAGGTCGCCAATGGCCATGGCGAGTACCGCCATGGAGATTCTCTCACCTGCGGTCAGCAACATGTCGAGCTCTCGCCCGGCCGGAACCGGGGAAACTTCTTTGGCGAGATCGATCAGTTCATCCGTGGTGTCACCCATGGCCGACACGATGACGACGACCTCGTGGCCGGCTTTTTTGGTGTCGACGATGCGCCGCGCCACCCGCTTGATGGCCGCGGCGTCGGAGACGGACGATCCGCCGTACTTCTGGACGACCAGGCCCACGGCGTGCTCCTAGAGTCAGCGTAATTCGTGCCATGGCAGTCTATGCGAGGCACCGCCCTGACCGGCGACTGTCCGGATCGCGGAACGCTCCGGGAACTGTCAGCTGTCGACCTGGTCCAGCAGCGAGCGCTCTTCGGCGCCGGTGGCGTCGTCGCGTTCGTGGTCGAGGCGAGTGTGCGCGATGAGCGAGTGCAGCGCCCGCATGGCCGCGCCACAGGTGGACCCCCAGGACGACATGTAGGAGAACTGCCACCACCACAGCGCCTCCACGGTGCGTCCGTCGCGATAGTGCGACAGCCCATGCAAGAGGTCAGCGGCAATGCTGGCGAGGTCGTCAGAGAGGCGGAAGCCAGTGACGCCACGCTCGGGATCAATGGGATCGATGACCTCGACATACGGATCAATCGGGTCAAGCAGCTTCGCCAGCCGCTCCCGGAGTTCGTCGACGTCGGCGTCCGGTCCGGTGTCGGGTTCGAAGCGGCCGTGTGGAACGACGTCGCTGATCGCACCCAGCCGGCCACCAGCCAGAGAAAGCTGGCTGACCTCGAGCAGCAGCAGCGACAGCGTGCTGGCCGGGTCTTCACCGCGGGCGATCTCACGCAGTGCGAGCAGGAAGCTCTCCACCTGGTCGGCGATCTCGGCTCCGAACTCGGAGTACTCGTCACCGGGTTTGGTCATGGTTGCTGTTTCCTCAGACATCAAGCTGCCTCCTGCCCTCGAATGCGCGGCCCAGGGTGACCTCGTCGGCGTACTCGAGGTCACCTCCCACCGGGAGGCCACTAGCCAAGCGTGTCACACGTAGGCCCATCGGTTTGACCAACCTCGCGAGATAAGTGGCGGTCGCCTCTCCTTCGAGGTTTGGGTCGGTGGCGATGATCAGCTCGGTAATGGTTCCGTCGGCCAGGCGGGTCATCAGTTCTTTCACCCGAAGTTCATCTGGGCCGACGCCCTCGATTGGGCTGATGGCGCCGCCCAGTACGTGATAGCGGCCGCGGAACTCGCGGGTGCGCTCAATGGCGACCACGTCTTTGGGTTCTTCGACGACGCAGAGGACGGACCGGTCACGGCGCGGGTCACGGCAGATCTGGCATTGCTCGGCCTCGGCCACGTTTCCGCACGTGGCGCAGAACCGCACCTTCTCCTTGACCTCGGTCAGTGCCTCGGCAAGGCGTCGGACGTCGTCGGGTTCGGCGGCGAGAACATGGAAGGCGATACGTTGCGCGCTCTTGGGGCCGACGCCGGGAAGCCGGCCGAGCTCGTCTATGAGACTCTGAACGACGCCTTCGTACATGCCCGGTCCCGGCCTTCTTTAAGCGTCGTTGTCGCGGCGCGGGTCGGACTCGGGCGACTCGTCACCCTGTGTAACAGCGCCGGGGATGGACGACGCGCCACCGAACAGTCCTTCGCCGCCGCCACCGCCCAGTAGCCCTTCAACGCCACCGCCGATGGAGCCCAGCTGTTCGCTGGCCTGCCGCTGAATCTCGGCATGGGCGTCGCGTACGGCGGCGACAATGAGGTCGGTCAAGGTGTCGATGTCTTCGGGGTCGACCACAGACGGATCGAGCTGGAGGTCGGTGAGCTCGCCACCGCCGGTCATGGTCGCGCGGACGAGGCCCCCGCCCGCCGTGCCGGTGACCTCGCTCTCGGCGAGATCTTGCTGGGCGGCCATCAGCTGCTCCTGCATACGCTGAGCCTGCTCGAGCAACTGACTCATGTCGAAACCTTCGGAACCACCGGGCGGAAACACTGCGGGAACTCCTAGAGACGGGTCAAGTTCGGTGAGTCGAGCCTACGGCACAGTAAGGGGTCTTCTGCGCGTCAGGTGCTCTCGGACTCCGAGATCACGGTGGCGCCGAGAGTGCGGGCCAGTAATTCCTGCTCGGACTCGCCCGAGTTGTCGAGATTGTCGTCGTCGAGGTCGGCACCGTGGTCGCCGGCGTCATCGGGCTCGGCCTTCTCGGCAAGCGCCGTCTTCTCTGCCACGGCCGGGTCGGCCTGCCTGGCGCGGTGCTGTTGAATCGCCGCCCGCGCGGCGGCCTGCGCCGCGCTGGACGGGGTCTCAGCGGGTGCTTCGGTGCTGGCAGGAGCCGGCTGGACACCGGCCGGCTCGGGCACGGCTTGCGGTCCAGCGGGCGCTGGAGTTCGTGCGGCGACGGCGCCGCCGCCGGACGTTGAGGTGGGATCGGCTGACGGGTCGACGATCGCTTCGATCCGCACATCGACCAGGAGCACGTCCTTGATCGCCTGCCGGAGATTCGCCTGGAAGTCCTCACGCCGGGCGAACGTGTCACGCAGAGTTGGCTGCCGGAAGGCCAGCGTCAATACCCCATCGGCGATGTCGGTGACCGCCGACTCTTGAGAGATCAGGCTCCACGGGGTGCGTTTGATCTCACGAAGCCGGACCATGACCTCCGGCCACATGCGTCTGACGTCGGCGATGCCCGGCCCGCCGGCCGGCGCGGGGGCAGCCGGTGTGGCCGCGGCCGGCGCGGGGACAGCCGGTGTGACGCGCGGGGGCGCCGGCTCTCCCGGCTCAGGCGGCTCGACTGGCGGGACCGGTTCACGTGGCGATGGCGGCTCGACCGGTGGCACCGGCTCGCGGGGCGGCGATGGCTCCGCGGGCGGAACGGGTTCGCTGGGCGGCGGTATGGGGTCTCGTGGCGGCGCCGGCTCGCCGGGCGCCGGTTGCGGATCGACCGGACGCGGTGGCTTGGGGGACCTGGGATCGGTCGGCTCCGGTTCTGTCACCGCGGCCATGCGGGCCGGGGCAGCAACCGGCATCGATCCGTCGCCACCAGCGAGGCGGCGCTCGAGCCGGTCGAGGCGGGCCTGAATGCCGGATGTGGAGTGGTCGGCACCGGGCAGCATCAGCCGTGCACACACGAGCTCGAGCTGCAGGCGGGTGGGGGTGGCGCCCTTCATCGCGGTGATGCCGTCGTCGACGACGTCGGCCAGCCGAATCAGGTCGGAGGCGCCGAAACGGGCGGCCTGCGCGGTCATCCGATCCGCCTGGTCTTCCGGTGCGTCGATCAGGCCGTGAGTGGCAGCTTCGGGTGCGGCCCGGACGACCACCAGATCGCGGAATCTCTCCAGCACGTCGGTGAGGAAGCGCCTGGGGTCGTGTCCTGAATCCATGACCCGGTCCACTGCGGAGAACATGGTCGCGGAGTCGTTGCTGGCGATGGCGTCGACAACTTCGTCGAGTAATGCGGCGTCGGTGAAGCCGAGCAACTGGGATGCGAGCTCATAGGTGACGCCTTCGTCGCCGGCACCGGCGATCAGCTGGCCGAGCACCGACTGCGCGTCTCGCGCGGACCCCGCGCCGGCCCGGGCGACCAGGGCGAGGGCGCCCGGCTCGATGGCGACACCTTCCTGCTCGCAGATCCACGCCAGGTTCTGCTGAAGCGTCTTGCTGGGGATGAGCCGGAAGGGGTAGTGATGTGTGCGCGACCTGATGGTGCCGAGGATCTTGTCCGGTGCGGTGGTGGCGAAGATGAACTTCAGATGGGCCGGTGGCTCTTCGATCAGTTTGAGCAGAGCATTGGCCGCGCCCGGACCGAGCTGGTGCGCCTCGTCGATCACATAGATCTTGAAGCGTGAGGATACCGGGGCGAAGTGGGCCTTCTCGCGCAGCTCGCGGGCGTCGTCGACCAGGCCGTGCGTGGCGGCGTCGAGTTCGACGACGTCCATGCTGCCGGAGCCGTTCGGGGCAAGCGCGATGCAGGAGTGGCACGTACCACACGGTCGCGAGGTCGGTCCCTGCTCGCAGTTGAGCGAGCGGGCCAGAATCCGCGCCGACGACGTCTTGCCGCAGCCGCGCGGGCCGGAGAAGAGGTACGCGTGGTGGATCCGGTCATTTTCCAGCGCGCGCATCAGCGGCACCGTGACATGTTCCTGGCCGACGACGTCGGCGAACTGCCCTGGCCGGTAGGTGCGGTACAACGCGAGAGACGACACCCCTGGAACCTTAGTAGGCCGCATGCCTACCGCGCATCCATCGACTACGAGCCTGTGCACCGGGGTATGAAAGGACC
The DNA here is from genome assembly GCF_010122465.1 of Phytoactinopolyspora mesophila. Lineage (NCBI taxonomy): Bacteria > Bacillati > Actinomycetota > Actinomycetes > Jiangellales > Jiangellaceae > Phytoactinopolyspora > Phytoactinopolyspora mesophila. The sequence continues at coordinate 65,853 of NZ_WLZY01000016.1, forward strand.
CCTCGTGCACCCGGCAGGGCCCGCTTACCCTTGCTGCCTTCCGGCCCTGGGGGAGTTCGGCAGGAATACCGCCGCACGAGGGGTCGGTGACCAAGTGTACCCATACCTGGCCGAGTTTCGATGCGGCCTCTCTGACCGGGGGATGACAGCCGCCGAATCACACTCCGGACCCTCCGATTTCAGCCAGGCCGGGGTCGTCGGATACGCTCTCCGGCGGAGGATTCGCCTAGTGGCCTAGGGCGCACGCTTGGAAAGCGTGTTGGGAGCAATCCCTCAGGGGTTCGAATCCCCTATCCTCCGCCACCGATGGCCAGGGCAAACGCCGGGCACAGCCTGACACGGGCAACGCCCGGCGTTCGTCCCGTCTCAGTTTCCGTCTCATTCGTAGTCCCTCCGGCCTGCTGTGTCGCCGTGGATCGGGTCATTCTCGGCTGGCCAGATGAGGCCATCTACCCGGTCGGCGACTTGACGACGGATCGGGTCCGTAACGTGCTGATAGCGAGCAGCCATCGAAGTAGACGACCAGCCCATAATCGCCATGACGGTCCGTTCAGGGACCCCCCAGCAGCAGGAGGACCGTCGCAGACGTGTGCCTCGCATCGTGAAGCCGTCCGTCATTGACGCCCGCTGCCTTCAGCAACGCCTTCCACTCTCGATAGTCAGTGTTCGGGGACAGCGCCCGGCCGTCCGGCATCGCGAAGACCCATCCTTCGTCACACCAGAGATCGCCCGCCGCGACCCGATCCACGTCCTGCCTTTCCTTGTGCTCCCGCAGGAGGGCGACGATTTCACCAGGCAGCCCTATCGCGCGCTTGCCCGCTCGAGACTTCGTGTCTTTCGTGTCTCGGTTCACCTGCACACGCTGCGGGCAATACCCAGGCTTCTTGCCGCACGTTTCACCGCAACCGTGTCCGTACTTAGGGCGCAAGCGGCTACGGCGCACGCGCAAGACGGCGCCCGTCAAGTCAACGTCGGTCCACCGCAGGCCAAGAGCCTCGCCCTGGCGTAAACCGAGAGCAAGCGCGATAGCCCACCGGGCACTGTTGCGCCGCTCACCCGCGACCTTCAGAATCCGCCTGATCTCATCGACCTCGTATGGCTCTACTTCGTGCTCATCCGGTGTCGGAGCCTTGGCCAGCGTCGCCGGATTCGTGGTCAAGTGGCCCCGCCGCATGGCCTCGTTGAGCGCAGCCCGGATAGTACGGTGCACGTGGTGAGCCGTACCAGCCGCTCTACTTTGATCCAGCATCTTGGCGTACAGCCGCTCCAGGTGTTCTGGTGTCAGTTTGTCGAGCTTGTGCGCCCCGATACCTGGGACGAGGTAGTGAACGATGTCTACCTTGTAACCGTCGTGTGTGTAGCCAGAGATCGCCGGTGGCACGGCGATGTTCTCGATCCAGTGGGTAAGCCACTTCTCAACGGTCCAACGCTGCCCAGCCTTGCGAACTCGGCCCGAGTCACGTTCTTTCTCGAGCGCCCGGACCCTTCTGATAACCGCTGCCTCTGTCTTCGCCTGAACGTGACGACGATCCGGCTTGCCGTCGTCCTTGATTCCGACTGTGACGCGGCCGTGCCAGTTGCCGTCCGCGCCCAGGTAGATGCTCGATGCTCCATTAGGTCTGCGTCCCATCGTGACCCCTACGCCGCTTTCTCGGCGTCGCCGGAGTCGAGCAGGTCAGCGATGTAGCCTTGCAGGCACTCAAAAGGGACGCGGCGTAGTCGTCCGATCTGGACTGACTCCACCTGTGCGGTTGCCAATAGTTCGCACATCTTGGTTCGGCCGATGCGCAGCATGCGGGCGGCTTCCTCGATGGTCAACAGCAGCCCTTGCGGGTCGCGCTCTGACACTTGGGCTTCCATCGCGATCACTTCCTTTCGATCATGCCGCTGTGGCGGCTCCGGGGATGGTTGCCGAAAGATTCGGGCCGGGTGGTCCGGCGCGTTGTTTGGCCTGTTCGTATTGCTCGCGCCAGCGTTTTCGGCGGGTGATGGCGTGGGCGATGAGCCGCAGGTACGAGGGCGCGTCTGCCTCGCCGGGTTTGACGGTTGACCAGACGTAGCGGGGTAGGCCGTCTGGCCGGGTGGCGGTTGCCGAAAACTCGCCGTGGTCGTCCATCTCGATTCCGGCGTCTTCGAGGACGGTCCGGACGATGGCGGCCCGGTCGGCTTTGTGCTCGGTCAGCGTCTTACCGGTCCACTTGCGCGAGACCAGGACACGGCGACCACCGAGGCCGAGATGGTCCCGGTCATGCGCTTTCGAGCGGCACAACCCTGGCACCAGGCCGGGGCGGGTGTTCTTGGGTTGGATGCCGAATCGGAGCCAGTTCGCGCACGTCGGGGCGCACGGCAGCCAGCGCACTTCGTCGGCGATCCGGTCAATGTGTGCTTGCCGGGCCGCAGACACGTCGCCATCGTCGTTGAGGTCGTCGGAGATGTTCTTGGTGAGGTATTTGGTGAGGTACCCGACGCGGCGGTCAGCGGCTGGGGTTCCGGCGAGGATGCCTTGCATGTCGATCTGGGTACCGAACCTGACCACATGGGCGGGTTCGGCGTCGGGGTCGGCGTCGAGCTGGTCGAGTGCTTCGTCCCAGGTCGGCAGCAGCTCGCCCGTGTCTGAGTCGCAGTAGCCGCCTGTGTGCTCGTCCCAGACCGGTAGCCGGTCCACGTAGGCCGGCTCATCGAACGAGGGCCACCACAGTTGGTGGTAGGTCGCGGCCACGACTTGCCGGATCAAAGCACGCGGGAAGGTCCCCCGTACGGCGGCGTGCAGGTGCGGGGCCAGCCTTTTCTGTGGTTCGACGGTGGCGAAGTACTGCACCGGGACACCGGTAGCGCGGCGCAGGTTCTGCCAGAACCGGTCAATGAGTTTCGGGAAGTGCAGCGCATCCAACGCCGCCCGCCGATAGTCATACGTGGCAGGGTCCACCGGCACCCCGTCACGGGTCACCCGCCCATACGAAGGCATCGTCATCGTGAGGAACATCGACGGGCGATACTGCTTACCGTCTGGTGTGTCGAAGACCCGGCCGAGGGTGGTGTGCTGGCGCGGTGGGCGGGGTAGGTCGTCGGCGTCATCGCGGCGGCGGGTGGAACGGACCCGACGAACACCACCTTCCCCCGCCCCATCGCCGTCGCCGTCGTCTTGGACCTCGTCCGTGTCGCCGTTGTCCTGGCTTTCGTCTGGGTTGGTGGGGGGTTCTTGGGTGAGGTGCCACCCTTCCCGGCATTGCTGCATGCGCAGTCGCCGCGCGCGGTCGGCGCAGGACGGGCACACGGTTTCGCGGGTGGCGCCGCACGGGATCAGCACCGTTCGGGTGTCGCCGGTTTCGGTATCGGTCAGCCGCGACAGGATCGGGCGCACACACACCCGCTCCGCGACAGCGAGCCCGCGTATGGTGTCGTCATCCAGTGGTGGCGTGGCCATGGGGTCACACTCCGAGCCGGGTCACGGCGGCGGGACCGGTGAGCCCGAGCTCGCTAGCGAGAGCGTCGATGAGGGACCAGTCGGGGTCATCACAGGACAGCCCACCAGCGGCGGTCTTGGTCGCGACGATCTCCGCGAGGGTCATGGCGGTGATCGCGTCGTTGCGGGTGAGCTGTTGCTCGGGTAGCCAGGACACTTCCCAGTCGTGCCCGTGGACACGGCGCGCGTGGTGCGTGCTCGCGCGGCTGATCATGTGGTCGTGGTCGATGTGGATGCTCATCACGCCGCCTCTGCCTCGGTCGAGATGGCCCGCACCACCTGACCACCAGATGCCCTGGTGGCGGGGTGGGGTGCGAAGCGTTCACACAGGGTGGCGATGTCCTCATCGGCCAGGTAGGCCGCGCGTACTCGGACCGGTTCGGCCCGCCCATCGAGGACGACGTACCCGACACCGGGGGAACGATCATGGATGCGTTCACAGTGCGCGCCGCGGTGGTGGGTGCCATCCCCGAGGACCATGTCCACCTGATCCGCCTCAGTCAGCCTGAGTGCGATGCGGGTGGGGAACAGGTCCCGCATGTTCACGATCTCCTTACGTGGGTCCTGCACCGCCGCCAACACGCACAACCCGGCAGCACGGCCCTGGGACAACACCACCGACAGCGCCGACGCGAGCCGCCTCGTCAACGCCCGGTCCGGCATATACGCGGTCAGGAACGCCAACTCGTCCACGATCAGCACCACGAACGGATCAGCCGTGGTCGGCGTGTGCTGCCGGGATACGCCCCGCATGGCATCGGCGCGGGTCCGGATCAACCCCGCCGCCTCCTCGATGAGTTGAACCATGGGTTCGGGTTCGTGGGCGAAGCGAGCGAACATCCCCGCGCCGGGGGCCAGTTCGATGCCGCCTTTCGGGTCAACCGCCCATACCTGCACGCACCCGTCGCGGATCGCGGGGGCGAGTGCGCAGATGGTGGACCAGATCACCGACCCCTTCCCCGAGTTGGTCGCACCCGCCACCAGGACATGAGTGCCGGGCAAGCCCAACTGCCACGGGGTACCGGTGTCGGTGGTGCCGAGGGTGAGCGCATCCAAGGCGACCGGTTCATCCGGCTCCAACGGCGGCACGGGTTCGTGCAGCGCGTCGGCGTGGACGAACCGCAACCACACCACGCCTGGCTTCTCCTCGACCCGGCAGGCGAGCGCGCCGAAGGTCGCCGCCAACGCGTCCGCACGGGCGGCGAAATCGTCCGTGGTCTGCCCCGGGAGGAGCTTCACCCGGACGTGATCCGTATGCGGATCACAGACCACACGGATCACGTGGGGGGCGTAGTGCCGGGAGCCCCAGCCTTTGGCCAGGCCACACATGTGCATCGCCGACGACCAGCCCCGACCGTAGACCCGCCAGCGTCGCCACCGCGCCCGTGCCGGGTGCACCACGAACCGTTCGAAGCTGTCCGGGGCGCGCCAGTACCAGACCACGAGCCCAGCGATCAGGCCCAGGGTCAGGATGGTGAATGCCACTCCGTGGAAGAACAACAACCACAGCCCGACCGCGATCACCGGGGTCGCGACCGGGTGGCGCCACAGCAGCACGAACGGTACCGCCGCGAGCATGAACACGAGCTTGACCACCGAGACCAGCAGCGGGTCGTCATCACCCGGACGGCGCGGGGTGTAGTACTCATCCCCGTGCGCCGGGTCGTTGGCGTAGTGGGCACCCATCACGCCTCACCGCCCGGTTCGGTCCGCAGATGTGCGTGGTGTTGGTGGGTAGGGTTGGACATGCCGATCCCTCCAAGCTGGGGGTGTTGGAAGGCGCGGGGATCAAAGGTTGGTAGCCGGTCTGATCCCCGCGCCGGTCTATGTGTGTCAGGCCGCATCCCGCGCAGCCGCATCCTTGCCACCCGAGACCGCCTTGTTGCCGGGTTTGCGCATCCCCGACGCGCGGAAGCTGAATGCCTGCCGTGCACGTGGGCCGTTGGTGTCCACATACGGCGTCACCGTCAACCCCTCAAACTCCACCGGACGAAACGGTGTCCCGTTCAAGATCTCCGGCGGCACCGGCTGAACCTCAGCCGCGATCTTCACCGTCAACTCACGCTGCCCCTTACGCGCGTCCGGGTCGGCATCCATTACCGGCACCTGCCACACCGGCAAGCCCGTGGTCTTGTCTCGCTTCTGCACCCGGTTGTCCTTCGTCGACTGATCGAAGTCGGCTTCGGGTGTGACCTCACCGATCACAAACGCACCATGCGGAAACACCGCACCGAACTCCACCGGGATAGCTCCCTGCAACGCCATGACTCCTCCAAACGTAGGTGTTCTAGTACCGATACTAGAACACCTTGGTCAGGTGTCAAGGGTGTTCTTGCGTTCGGGTCTTAGTCGCTGATGTTGCCGCGGTAGGAGATGCGGGCGGCCGCGATGCTTTCGCCGTACTCCAGCACGTCGCCGTTGTCGTCGTAGATCCAGTTCTGACCTCGGAAGATGGGCGTGCCTTCGGCCACGTCCAAGGTGGCTGCCTCGTCGGCGTCGGCCACGGCGGGGTCGTATTGGTCTTGCCATGAGCCGAGTTGGCGGCCAAGGGCGTGAGCGACGTAGGCGAACGTGCCTTCCGGTATCCGCTCCGTCGTTAATAGCAGCGGCGCCGACTCGGATACCGCAGCCGGGAACCATGAGGTCGAGCGGGAGACGACACGATCGCCGCGATAGGTGATTCTGAGCCGGCGGATCACTTCCGAGCCTGGCTCGACGCCGAGCGCCTTGGCGACCTGATCCGGGGCCTCATCGAGGGCAGCGGCCACGATGCGCGCATGTTGCCCCGAAGGGTAGACCTTGCCTGTGCGCTGGGACTTCTCCAGCCGGGCGCTGGCGCTCCAGCCGCGTTCCTCGTCCGTGGTGACGACACTGCCGATGCCGCGTTCCGGACGCGCGTAACCCTCGGCCTGCAACAGGCTCAGCGCCCGGTGAGCCGTTGCCATCGCCACCCCATACTCACGCGACACCGCGCGCACCGAGGGCACCACATCACCCGGCTGCAAATCACCCTCGAGGATCCGCGCACGGATCTCCTCGGCGATCTGCCGATACGGCGCGGCCGGGCGCTCTAGCTTGCGTGGCATGACAGTCAGCTCCGATAAGTGTTCTAGTACACCAGTTAATATAGCCCGCCGCACCGACGAGCGGAATCCCGCACGTCTCAGTAGTCGTCGCGGGCGTTGATCCGATCAAAGTCCCGATACGGCGAGGCATGCTCATCAATCGCGGCCAACACATCATCCACCTCAGGCGTCATCCCGGCCTGTCGCACGGACGCCAACCGGCGATGCAGCGCCTGGCGCTCAAGCACCTCCGCCAGCCTGGCCGCCTCGATCTCCTCCCACGTCGCCACGAGTGTCACTCCCACGCCATGCCGGTAATGCGCTCGAACATCACCGCATATCGCCGGCGGGCCTCTTCGACCACATCCGGCGGGATCTCCGGACCAGGCGGGGTCTTGTCCCACGTGCCGAGATCGCGCGCCCAATCACGGACGTACTGCTTGTCATATCCGACCTGCCGCCCGCCTGGCTTCCAGTCCTCCACCCGCCAGTACCGCGACGAATCCGACGTCATGACCTCATCAGCCAAGATCAGCTCACCATCCGGCGTGACACCGAACTCGAACTTCGTATCCACCAGAATCACGCCGCGTTCCTCGGCGATCTGCGCGCCCCGCCGGTACAACTCCAACGTGGTCGACCTAAGCCGTTCGGCAAGCTCCTCACCGACCTGGTTCGCAACCTCAGCGAACGTCATCGGCTCGTCATGCCCATCCTCCGGGGCAGTCTTCGTGGTCGGGGTGAACACCGGCTCCGGAAGCCGGTCACCCTCCACCAAACCAGGCGGGATCTCAACACCGGAAATGGTCCCCGACGACGAATACGCCTCCCACCCCAGGCCAGCCAAATAGCCACGGGCGATGCACTCCACCTGAACAATGTCGACCTGACGACACCGGATCGCCCGGCCAGCCCACTCGTCCGGCACATCCTCCGCCGAGATCACATGATTCGGCACCACATCTGAGAGCTGATCGAACCACCACAACGACAACGCCGTCAGCATCTTGCCCTTGTCCGGAATCGGCGTCGGCAACACCACGTCATACACCGACACCCGATCCGAAGCCACCAAGATCAACTCGCCCGGGCGATCCGTGTAGACGTCACGAACCTTGCCCCTATGAAGTAGCTGCACGCCACTGTTCTAGCACACCCGGGAAGCCAGGTCCATGGCCTGCCTGCGGGCGTGAGCCTGGTCGCAACGGATTAGCGCTGGATAACGGCGACGTTCAGGCCAGGTGCCTTGGCTAGCTTCGCGTCTCCCGTCAGCAGCGTGGCGTTCAGGTGCCGAGCAAGGGCAACGTACAACGCGTCATGAAGGGTGATGTTGTTCCGCATGGTCCATGCCTCGCGTAGGAGCGGTGCCACCCGGGTGACATGCAACGGCCACCTGACAAGGCCATCGACCAGCGTGCCCGCATGCTCGTCTGTGATCTGGCCACGTAAGGTGTCGCGGCGGACCACTTTGGCAACCTCCACGTGGAAGTGCTCGACGGTCCACTCTTCGGCGTTGCGTGCCATTGTCCGCTTGGCCAGCGCCAGCCCGGTCGGAGTGCGGTTGAGGATCTCGACGCCAGCCGAGGCGTCGAGTACGTAGCGGTCCGGCATTATCCGTCGTCGCGGATCTCGGCGAGCACGTCAGCCGCCGGCCGATCACGGTCCACGCTCGGAAGAGCCATCCACCATTCCCGCCAGCCCGCACGCTCACGCCCAGCGTCGGCAGGGCTAGCCGCCACCTCGATCGCAGGGTCACCGAACGCAGGCACCGTCATAGCCACAGTCTACCGATCTTCTCTCTGCCGCTTCCAGCTCATCGATCCCACGCGACCAATTTGCCGAGTTGACCTCTTCGAGATCAAGGCGGCGCTAGCGCGCCGCACCGCCCGGCCTGGCGCCGGGCATGCGGCCTAGCGGCCGTTCCGGGCGCGGCCGACCGGTCACCAGCTAATGCGGGCCAGTGCGATCTACATGTTCACACCTCACGCGGGTTAATGACGACCGATAGCCCCGCTACGCTCAGCCGCAGCGGCCGACAGTCGTGAAGAGTGCACAGGGAGATCCATGTCCATAAACCCACAAGGACCTCAACCGGATACGGGCGAAGACATGCCGATAGTTCGGATCCGATTACCCAGCGCAGAAGCGTACGCCGACACGATCTCGGTGATTGCCGATTTACAGTTCGTCGTTTCGTGTTGCGAACGACTGCACGCGGAGCTCAATCGAGACCAAGCTGACGGGTTGGTGATTCAGGCTCTCTGGTCGGCCGCAGTGGTCGCATATGCCAGATGCTTTGGCACTGGCAAACGACAGGCCGTTTCGGTAGCCGATGTCGAGGGGCTAGGAGCTCTCGAATTGCACGAGTGGGTCATGAATATGCGCAATAAGCATGTTGCGCATGCGGTCAATCCCTTTGAAAAGGTCGACATCGGGGCAGTGCTATCGAAACCAGACTCCACAACCGGCCAGGTTGAAGGTATTGCAGAGATCCTAATCAAATGGGTGTCAGCCATGCCAGACGACGTGGCCGAGTTGGCTCGGCTCGCACATGCGTTACTGGAGCGAATCAATCCAACGTATGAAGAGCAAGGGAAGGCGGTTCTGGCAGAAGCGAACGCGCTAGACATAGAGGAGCTGTACAGCAAACCACGCATCGCGGTCGAAGCGCCGGGACCAACCGAGGCGGGAACTGCTACGCCCAGGATGGGCACAGACTTCGCGCCTCTGCCCGATGGCGACAAAGGAGCAGCAACCTGACCTTCCGAGTGCATCCCGCCGTTCCCCTCGTCGCGGCCATTCTGCGGCCTCCACGGCGCGGGTCAAGGGCGCTCGCAGGCTCGCGTCACTTCGTGATGATCTGCGATCACCCTTGACCCACTCCGCTACGGCCTACGGATGGCAGCTATGCGGGGAACGGCTCAGAATGGGCACAGTCAGCCCTGGCCCCTGCGGCTGGGGCCACGTACGTGCCCTTGGCGGGGAGCACGACGACCAGGCCGCGCTCACCTAGCTCCGCGACCGCGCGGCGGGCAGTGCCGAGCGAAACGCCGTACTCCTCGGCCAGCGCCCGCTCGCCTGCCAGCCGCGCATCTGGCGAGAGTTCACCGCAGCGGATACGTGCCGCGATGTGATCAGCCATCGACTTGAACAGATATCCCGGACCGCCGCGATCAGGGTCGAACGGTTCCACATGTTCTACCGTCATCGCCCGCTCATCCCTGCTGGTTGGTTGAGGAGCTGGTGGGCGCGCTGGTGTGAGACGCCGAGGATGGTGCCGATGTCGCGCAGCGACAACCCCTCAGCGGCCAGTGCACTCACGGCGGCGCGGCGAGCGGCGGCAGCCTCACGATTCGCCCACGCAGCCGTTTCGCGCAGCTTCCACGCCCGGGCGATGTGATCCCTGACGACATCGGGCAGCAGCGGAAGAACGTCAACGGTCAGGTTGGCCACCGGCACCCCCACGGCGGCGGCAAGCACGTGCCGTTGACGTCTGGTGGCCTGGGCTAGAAGACGCCCACGTGTGCGGACGTGCGGGTGCTGGTCACACTCGACAACCCAGAGATCATCGTCACGTCGAGCGGTACACGAGAAGGTGTGTAGATTCTGATGCACGGCTGAACCTCCTATGCAGGTTCGGTCGAGGCCCCGTCGTGGAGGGTTCAGCTCCCGGCGGGGCCGTCTAGCGTTCGTTTGTGGTGGCTAAGTTCGAGGCCGGAGATAGCGCCTGGAGGCGTGCCGGTCGCCTCACTGGCGGACGCACGGCCCGTCTCAGTTTCCGTCTCATTCGTCGTCGGTCGCGGGGGTCCGCGTGCATCCTTGGCTACGGCATATGCACGAGGCTGAACGCTGATGAACAAGCCGGAATAGGGAGTCGCAGGCTTGGAAAGCGTGTTGGGAGCAATCCCTCAGGGGTTCGAATCCCCTATCCTCAACCATTAGCCGCCGAGTAGGTGGGGTGCTGCCCCGGTGCGGCAACGCAGCTTTATACACTGCGGTGGGTGATCTTCAAGCGCGTGGGCGAACGTCGTCCGTATCCGGACCACGACACCACGCTTCGCGAGTGGGCAGAGTTGCCGCCCCGCCAGCTGCGCCTGGATGAGCTCGTCACCATCAAGCGGAACCTGGACCTGGAAACGCTGCTCGCACAGGACTCGACGTTCTTCGGCGATCTGTTCCCTCACGTGGTCGAGTGGGAAGGCGAGTACTACCTGGAGGACGGTTTGCACCGGGCGCTTCGGGCAGCGCTGCAGCAGCGGCAGGTCATACATGCCCGCGTGCTCACGCTAGGGCAGTGAACCGCACGACAGCCAGCCGTCGTGACACGCCGACAGCCGATGTCCTGACCGCGCCTGCGGCCCACCTCGTCGCGAGCTAGTGTTCATGGTCGAAAGCGAAGCGGAGGAACGATGGAACCGGACGAATACGCGGAAGAGTACGAGGACGCCCCTCGGCATATCTGGCGGCACGTCCGTACCGCGATCACTCTGCTCGTGCTCGTCGGCTTCGTCGTCGGCGCGGCATGGTACAGCTGGAACAACGTCGTGCTGGCCGACGACGACACAGGAGACGCGCCCCGGGCTGAGCCGACGTGTGTGCCGGTCACAGCCACCGACGCGCCAGAACCTGATTCGATCGAGGTCAACATCTACAACTCGACCACTCGCCGCGGGCTGGCCGGAGACGTGGCGGCGGAGATGAGCGACCGGGGCTTCACCATTCTGGACGTGGCCAACGACCCCCTCGACAGCAATGTGGAGGGCACGGCGGAGGTCCGATCGAGCGCCGACCAGGAGGTCGCGGCCAGCGTGGTCGCGGCTCTGGTGCCGGACGCGGTCCTGGTATCCGATGATCGTTCGTCGGATGCCGTGGATCTGGTCCTGGGTGAGCAGTTCGACGAACTCATCGACGATCCCGATGCCGAGGCAACCCTCGAGCCCTGCTAGGCGTGCTCTGGAGGCCTACCGGCCGTCTTCACCGAACCAGCCTGCCAGCCTGCCGCGGCGGCCCACCGCTCGCAGGCGGCGTTCTGTGGCCGAGCGCAGGGCTCGCGGCGCCACGATGAGCACCTCGTCGCCGTAGCGCAGCTGAGTCCGGGTGTCTGGCACAGCGGTCTCGTTGCCACGGACCAGCAGTGGGACAGTGACACCTGGTGGCAGCCGGAGTTCCTCGATGGTCACGCCGTGCAGCTTCGATCCGTCCGGTACACGGACCTGGATCAGGTCCGCCTCGACGCGTTCAAGGGGCGCGGACTCGAGCTCAGCGTCGTGTGCGTCCACTCCCGGCGAGACGCCGAGTTTGTCCGCCATGAATGGCAGGGCGGGCGCCTGAAGCAGGGTGAAGACCACGGCGACGATGAACACGACAGCGAACAGCCAATCGGCGTCCTCGACGCCTTGGGCCAACGGAATGGTGGCGAGTACAACCGGTACCGCACCGCGTAGACCGGCCCACGAAAGGAACAGTTGCTCGCGCACTTTCAGCCGGAACACGACGGTGGACACGAAAACCGACACCGGCCGTGCGACGAAGGTGAGCACCGCGCCAACTGCCAGCGCAGCCACGAACGCTCCGGGCATCTCGGCCGGACTGGAGAGCAGTCCGAGCATGACGAACAGTCCGATCTGCGCCAGCCAGGCGAGCCCTTCGGCGAACGATCGGGTCGCCGCGCGGTGTGGCAGATGGGCGTTGCCCAGCGAGAGCGCCGCGACATAGACCGCCGCGAACCCGCTGGCCTGTGCCGTGGCGCCCAGGGCGTAGGCGAGCAGCGTGATCGTCATGATCATCAACGGGTAGAGCCCAGGTGCCGGGAGCGCGACCCGGCGCAGCATGGTGGAGCCGAGCCAGCCGAGTAGAAGGCCGATGCCGGCGCCGGCCACCAACTGGTAGAGGATCATCAAGCCCGCGAGGACGACGCCGTACTCCCCGGCCTGGCTCGTGCTCACGAGAACAACGAGGACGATGGTGGGTGCGTCGTTGAGACCGGACTCCGACTCCAGCGCGCTGGACACTCGTTTGGTGAGGGGAACCCTGCGCAGTGTCGAGAAGACCGCGGCGGCGTCGGTCGGCGCGAAGACCGCGCCGAGCAGGATGGCCAGCACCCAGTCCAGGCCAAGCACGTAATGGCCGAAAACGGCGATCAACGCGGTGCTGACGCCGACCCCCACGGTGGCCAGCGACACACCCATCGGCATGGACCCGCGCACGTCTTTCCAGCGGGTGGTCAGCCCGCCCTCGGCGAGAATGACGATGAGCGCCGCGTAGGCGATGGCTTGGGCGATGTTGGGGTCGTGGAACTGGATGCCGACGCCGGCCTCGCCGAGCGCTACTCCGATGAGGAGATACAGCACCAGGGTCGGCAGCCCGAACCGCACACTCGCGCGGACCGCGAGCACCCCGGCGAGCAGCACCAGCCCACCAACCAAGAGGAACGCGTTGAGCGACGGAACATCCACGCGTACCCCTCCCCGTTGGCGGGCCATCTTGCACCAGCGTGTCACGAGCGAGGCCCCAGACCCCGGAAGACGCGAAACCGCCCGCTCCCAGACGTGGCGGGAGGGGCGGCTTCGCCGTGGCGGTAGCGGTGGGATTTGAACCCACGGAGGAGTTGCCCCCTCACACGCTTTCGAGGCGTGCTCCTTAGGCCGCTCGGACACGCTACCGCGGTCGAGCGTACCGGAGAGCCGCCCCTGAGACGAAATCGGCGGTGGCCGAAAATGCCACCGCTATTCGGCTCGCTGGGCGGCGAAGAACTCCTGAAGAAGGTCGGAACAACGGTCTGCCAGGACACCACCGATGACCTCAGGCTGATGGTTGAGGCGGCGATCTCTGAGGACGTCGTACAGCGATCCGGCCGCGCCGGCTTTGGGATCGGCCGCGCCGTAGACGACGGTGGACACCCGGGCGAGCACAAGCGCTCCGGCACACATGGTGCACGGCTCGAGTGTCACGACGACGGTGAGCCCGTCCAGCCTCCACGAGCCGACGGCGGCCGCGGCGGCCCGGATGGCGAGGATCTCGGCGTGTGCCGTGGGATCGCGGTCTGCCTCGCGGCGATTGTGGTTGCTGGCGATGATGTTGCCCCTGGTGTCAACCACCAAGGCTCCGACTGGCACATCGGCCGTGCTCAGCGCCTGCCGGCCTTCGCTCAGCGCGGATCGCATGGCTGGCGCGTAGAGCTGGACGAGAGCGGCGCTCGGGCGTGGCGTCGGCGACATGACGCGAAGCATAGAGCCGATTCATCTGTGGCGCATTCAGGCACGTGTTGTAGGTAGCGCGTTTCCTCATGGCATGCTGTCCGGCATGCGCCTGCTTGCTGTTGATCACCCGCTCGTCGCCCACAAGCTCACTGTGCTGCGCGACAAGAACACGAATTCGCCCACGTTCCGGTTGCTGACCGACGAACTGGTCACCCTGCTGGCCTACGAGGCCACCCGGGACACCCGCGTGGACGAGACCGAGTTCGAGACACCGGTAGGGCTGGCGCGCGGCGTGAAGCTGACCGCGCCGAAACCCATTGTGGTGCCCATTTTGCGAGCCGGTCTGGGCATGCTCGACGGGATGACCCGGCTGCTTCCCACCGCCGAGGTCGGCTTCCTCGGCATGATCCGCAACGAAGAGACGCTGGAAGCTACCACCTACGCCAACCGGCTGCCGGACGATCTCACCGGTCGTCAGTGCTACGTGCTGGATCCGATGCTCGCCACTGGCGGCACGCTGGCCGCGGCCATCGGTTACCTTGTCGGCCGCGGCGCCAGCCACATCACAGCCGTCTGCCTGCTCGCCGCTCCGGAAGGTCTGCAGCTGGTCGAGCGTGAGACCCAGAACCTGGGTGTACCCATCACGATCGTGACCGCCGCGGTCGACGAACGCCTCGATGAGAACGGATACATCGTCCCGGGGCTCGGCGACGCGGGAGACCGCCTCTACGGCCTGACGGACTGATCTACAGGCTCTTGACGCCGCTGATCAGTCCGGTCAGCGATGCCTTGGCGTCTCCGAACAGTAGCGTGGTCTTCGGGTCGTAGAGCAGCTCGTTCTCGATGCCGGCGAAGCCGGGGCGCATGGAACGCTTGAGGAAGACCACAGCACCCGACTGGTCGACGTCGAGAATCGGCATCCCGTAGATGGGTGAATCCGCTGACGTGCGTGCGGCCGGGTTCACGACGTCATTGGCGCCGACGACGAGTGTGACGTCGGCCGTGCGCATCTGGCTGTTGGCGGTATCCATCTCGAGCAACTGCTCGTACGGGACGTTGGCTTCGGCGAGGAGCACGTTCATGTGCCCGGGCATCCGTCCGGCCACCGGGTGGATCGCGTAGGCGACGTCGATGCCGCGTCGCTCGAGCAATTCCACGAGTTCGTGGATGGTGTGCTGCGCCTGCGCCACGGCCAGCCCGTAGCCGGGCACGATGATGACCTTCTGCGCATAGTTCAGCATGATGGCGACGTCGTCGACGCTGGCTGTACGGACCGGGCGTTGCGACTCCGCGGTGCTGCCAGCCGTAGATCCGCCCCGGAACGCTCCGAACAGGATGGAGCTGACCGAGCGGCCCATCGCCTGCGCCATCAGCCGGGTCAGGATGGTGCCGCTCGCGCCCACCAGCGTTCCGCCGATGAGCAGCAGCGCGTTGCCGAGGATGTAGCCGCCGGCCGCGACCGCCATGCCGGTGGCGGCGTTGAGCAGTGAGATGGCGATGGGCACGTCGGCCCCGCCGACCGGCAGTACCAGTAGTACACCGACGACGAGCGCGACGGCGCCAAGTGTGGCTGCCACCCAGACCTCGGTGCCGTCGCCGGCGTAGAGGATCACGACCAGGACCAGCGTGACACCCAGAGCGATGCTGAAGAGCACCGGTCCGCCGGGCGGAGTGACGGGGCGGGTGGTGATGGTCTCCTGCAGTTTGAGGAACGTCACCACGGATCCGCTGAAGGCGATGGCACCGACCGGAACGGTCAGCACAGCAGCCAGTAGCGGGAAGACAGTCTCGGCATCACTGAGCTCGAGATAGGCCACGAGCCCGGCCGCACCACCGCCGACACCGTTGAACAGCGCCACCAGCTGTGGCATGGCGGTCATGGCGACTTTCCGGGCGGCGGGCACACCGATGGCACACCCCACGGCGATCGCCCCGAAGATCCACGGCAGGTTGTCCAGCTCGTAGACGATGAAAGTGATGATCATCGCCGCCAGGGCCGCGGCCGCTCCGAGCAGGTTCCCGGCCCGGGCCGTCTTCGGTGAGGAGAGTGCTTTGAGAGCGAGGACGAAGCAGATCGCAGCGGCCAGGTAGGCCAGCTGTGCCCACGTAGGAATCACTCCGCGCCTCCCGCAGACGGCTGCTCGGTGGAGGGTGCCCGGCGTTCCGGTTGCTTCTTCACCTTGAACATCTCCAGCATCCGGTCGGTGACCACGAATCCGCCGACGAGGTTGAGCGTGGCCAGCACGGTGGCGAGCACACCGATGGTCAGCTGGGCCGGGTTGTCCGCGTGACCGGTGACCAGGACGGCACCGACGAGAATGATCCCGTGGATGGCGTTGGCCCCCGACATCAACGGTGTGTGCAGGGTAGAAGAGACTTTCGAGACAACCTCGTATCCGGTGAACACCGCCAGGATGAAGATCGTCAGCAGCGCGATCTCCGAGTCCATCAGCCCTCCTCTCCGAGCAGTTCACGGGTGGGCTCGTGTCGTACGGTGCCATCGTGTGTGACGCACACGCCGGCGATGATCTCGTCGTCCATGTTCACGGACACTTCGCCGTCGCTGGTCATGAGCAGGAGGAGGTTCACGAGATTGGCCGCGTACAGGCGGCTGGCATGAACCGGGAGCTGGCTGGGGACGTTGCGCGCCCCCCAGAGCAGAGCCTGGCCGACTGTCTGCTCCTCACCGGGCACGCTGCCTTCGACATTGCCGCCGGACTCGGCGGCCAGATCGATGACGACGCTGCCCGGCTGCATCGCCTGCACCGCCGGCTGCTGGACCAGCAAGGGCGCCTCGCGGCCCGGAACCGCGGCGGTGGTGATGAGTACATCGGCACCGGAGACGTGCGGCGCGAGCAGATCTCGCTGCAGCTGGGCGCGCTCTTCGGTCATCTCCCTGGCGTAGCCGCCGGCGCCTTCGAGAGGCGGCAGGTCGAGTTCGATGAATCGGGCGCCGAGACTGCGGATCTCTTCGGCTGCCGCCGCGCGGACGTCATAGGCCTCCACTCGGGCGCCCAATCGTTTGGCGGTGGCGATGGCCTGCAAACCGGCCACTCCGGCGCCGAGCACTAGGACCTTGGCCGGTGGCACTGTGCCCGCGGCGGTCATCGACAACGGGAAGAACCGGGGGAGGCGTTCCGCAGCGACCAGCACAGCGCGATAGCCGGCGACGAGTGCCTGCGACGTGAGCGCATCCATGGACTGCGCCCTCGAGATACGCGGTACGAGTTCCATCGCGAACATCGTGACGCCGGCCTCGCGAGCTGCTCTGATGGTGTCTAGCTCGGCAGCGACCGGTAGAAACGAGATGACGATGGCGCCGGGTTTCAGCTTGGCGACGCGCTCCGGCTCGAGCGGCTGGACAGCCAGCACGACATCGGCGCCGTCGAGGGCGTCGTCCTGGGCCAGCGACGCGCCCGCTGCCGCATAGTCCTCATCGGGGTGATAAGCCCAATGGCCAGCGTTCTCCTCGACGACGACGTCCAAGCCCGCGCCGGTGAGCCGGCTCACCAGTTCAGGCACCAGCGCAACCCGGCGTTCGTGCTCGCGGACTTCTCGTACTACGGCGACTCTCATGGCCGATTGACGCTAACAGACTGGCGGGCGGGCCGATAGGGCTTGACAGCTATACGCATGTGTCGAACCTCCCACGCTCTACCGCTGTTGGCGGCGAGAGACGATCTTCTAAGGAGACGATATCGAGTGGTGCCGGGGCTCGGTGACCGGGCCGGTGGAGAAGCGCCAGGGCGCGCATAGACTGGTGGTTGAAGGACGTGATCGGCGCGACGGAGGAATGGCTATGGCGAGGAACACACCGGTCGTTGTCGGCGGGATCGCCATTGGCGCCCTGATCTTGATTTGGTCGCCGATCCCGTTTCTGCTGGCGCTCCTGATCATCCTTGGTCTGCCCGTAGTCGGTTACCTCATGCTCGACCCGTCGCAACGTCGTCGGCTCAAGGACCGGCGTCGTCGGCAGATCGGGCCCTGATCACGCTGGGATGAGGCGGAGCCTGCCGCCGGGTTACGGCTCCTCGCCTCGACGCGCCATCGTATGCACCTCGATGCTGGCGTGTTCGCTGTAATTCCCGGCGGCGTCGAAGGCGGCCACCGAGAACGTATACGTGGTGGCGCCGTCGAGATTATTGATGGTCGTGGTCGTCGAACCCGTCGTCGCGGCGCGCCGGCCGTCCATATAGACCGCGTACCCACTCACACCGACGTTGTCCGTGGAACGGGTCCATTCGAGCGTGACCGCTGTGATGCTCGACCTGCCGTGCAGGTCACCGGGCTTGGTCGGCGCGATCGTATCTTCGGTGGTTGCCTCGGTCGACGCCTTGCCGCTCACATTTCCCGCCGCGTCCATCGCCGCGACCGAGATCCGGTATGTGGTGGCTGGCGTGAGATCGCCGACGGTGGCGGTGGTACCGCTTGCCGTGCGGGAACGCTTCCCGTCCACGTACACGGCATAGCTGGTCACACCGACGTTGTCGCTCGACGGGCTCCACGTCAGCGTTAGCGCTTCGCCTTCTTTGGCAGAGACGACGAGGTCCGACGGCGTCGTCGGCGGCTCCGTGTCGAGGGTCGTGGCAGTGACCGACGCCGGCGCGCCCACGTTGCCGCCGCCGTCGATCGCTGCGATCGAGATGACGTACGAGGCTCCGGAGCGCAGTCCGCTGATCGTCGTGCTGGTACCCGGCACGGTGTCCGTACGGCTGCCGTCTACATGCACGGCATAACCTTCGACCCCGAGATCAGCGGTTGATGCATGCCACGTGACCACGACAGAACTGCCGGTGCGCTCGGATACCCCGAGGTTTGCGGGCCGCGTCGGCGGCGAGGGCGAATCCGTGGGCCGGGGCGGCTCGGTTCCCGGGGTCTCATCAGTCGGCTGGTCCACAGGATCGTCTTCCGGCCCGGTAGCTGGCTCGGCAGGCGTCTCGGACGGCTCCGGTGACTCCGTGAACTCAGGCTCCGGCTCGGGCTCGGGAGTACCTGGCGGCAAGGTCGAAGGATCCGCGGCCCGGTCGGGGTGCTCGTCGCGGATGTGATGGTCGCCGATGCCGCCGTCGAGTCCCATGGCGTATCTGGCGCCCGTGTCTTTGCTGGTTGGAGCCGGACCACCAGAGCCGGTGAGGGTGAAGACCATGGCGAGAGCGGCGGCGGCGCCGATGGCGGTGGACGTCCTGAGCGCGGGTCGCCGGGCATGCGTCTCGGTGTCCGCGGTCAGCTGGATATCCGGCGTGGTGTGGGCAGCCGAGCAGGCCGTCACCGGGACGGTCGAAATACGGGCTGCCGCCCGGTCCGGCACCACCTCCCGGACGCTCACCGAGCCGTCAGGCTCGACCCGATGCAGGGTCCGGCGACCGCTCGGATACCGCGTCGCCACGGTGACGCGGCGGTCGGTCCGGGCGGCGTAGTCCATGAGAATACGGACGACCCTCGAGTTGGTGGTGGCTTCGGCGTACGGCTCGGAGTCGTCACCGATGAACAGAGTGACCGCTCCGGAGTCGTCGACGAGGATGACCGCGTCCGCGGCGCTACTCGGGTCGGGGATCACGGCCGGGGAGTCACCTTTCGAGGACACGCCGATAGATAGACGGCGCACACGCTCCCACGTGCGCGCAACAGTGAGCTTTTCTAGCAGACTGCCGGGGCAGGCGCAGCCTTGATCGGAAAAACGACCAGCCGTGGCTGCGGGTCCCGATCAACTGGCGCGGGGCGGCGTCACACGGCATGCTAGGTGTCGTGGGAGATCAGGGGGCCAACTGCTCATGAGCGCGCAGGTAGCGATCGTTTGTGATCATTGCGGCGACATCGGCGCGGTGGGGGCGGCGCCGCCGGAGCTTCGCGCGAGATTGTCCGGCTGGACCTGGCGCAACGGTCTTGACATCTGCCCGCTCTGCCGGCTTGTCGTGAAAGACCGGCGCCGGGAAGACCGTCCGGAGAGCGGCCGGCAAGGGGCAGGATAAGCCGACGACGTGACGCCAGGGTCGGCCACGGATCTCCGATACGCGACACTGGGTTTGTGAGTCGTATTGTTTATCGCGCCCCGTTGGCGCTGGGCGTGCGTGGTATCGGTATCGGCGCCATCGGGCTCGGCGTCGCGCTGGTCGGTGCTGTTCTGACATTGGCGGCCGGTCCCAGTGGCGTGCTCGCGGTGCTCGTCTGGACGGTTCTGGCAGTGTGCGCCGTCGCGGCCGGCACGGTCCTTGCCACCGGGGTGCTTCGCGCCACCGGACTACGTACTCGGCTGGTGCTCGACGACGACGGTTTTCTCAACGCCACCGGTCCAGGAGCGGGGGTGCGCCGAGTCGCGTGGCGCGACGTCCGCAAGGTCCAGTCCGACGGAGCCGTGGTGTCGGTCGACCTGGCGGGCAGCAAACAGAGCGTGATCCGGACCAGCATGCTGGATGTCGAGCCGCGGGTTCTCGCCCGTGAACTGCGTTCGAGGCTCAATCGCGACCGTGGTTACAAGCCGCTGGGTACGGCTGCCGTCGAAGATCCACCCAGTGCCCCGTGAAGTCGGTGTCGGCTCCGGTTCTTATGGGCCGACTTCAATACCGCCAGGTGGCGTAGAACGTGGCAGAAGGCCGGTAAACCCACCTGGCGGTATTGAAGTGCTCTACAGCGCCCCCGAGGATCCCGGTCAGCAGACCGCGTCGGTCTCGACCGGCTGGTCCGGGTCTACGGCGACGCCGTCGTCGTCTTCCGCGTCACCGTAGGTGTCCAGGTCGCCTTCATCCGCGCCGGGCTCTTCGGTGTCGTTCTCCGGTGTTTCTCCGGCGGCGTCGTTGTCCTGGCCGCTCCCGTCGTCCGGATCGGTTTCGGCATCCTGTGTCGTGTCGTCCCCGGATTCGGCGTCGTCGTCCGTGTCACCTGACTCTGGGGCGCCGTCGAGCACTCCGGCGATATGCGCCTGGAGTTGTTCGTAGTCCGGATTCCCCGGCGTGGTTCCCATGGTCGCTTGGAAGAACTCGCGGTCCAGCGTGAGACTTTCCATTGTTCCGCCTCTGACCTCGAACGCGAGGTCGATCAGGGCGGGGAACAAGTCTTCCGGGAGATCGGTCTTGACGATCTCCTTCGCCGCTGAGGCGACGCTCTGATACTGGGTGAACAGGGTGGAGGGGTTGGCTTGGTTGGCCAAAGCGCCTAGCAGACACTGCTGCCGAGCCATCCGGTCGTAGTCGGTGGACATACAACGTGATCGCGCGAACCAGAGCGCCTCGCCGCCGTTGAGCTTCTGATTGTCGCCCTGCCTGATATAGCCGCGTGGAGTAGTGCAGCCCTGACCGTCTTCCCGGTTCTTGTTCCCGATGGGGATGTCGCGCGGGACGTTGACGGTCACACCGCCCAGCGCGTCGACAAGAACCTGGAAACCCTCCATGTTCACGAAGATGAAGTAGTCGATGTTGATGGCGAGCGCGCCTTCAACGGCCCATTTCGTGGCGTCGGCTCCAGCATTCTCGGTGCCTTCGAACTGCTCCGGGTGCAAGGCCGGGGCATTGCTGTAGATGGACATCGCCATCCACTCCCGCTCGTCGCCGGGCCCGTCGAAACCGTGCGGGTAGAGCTCGGCCAGCGGACTGTCCGGTGCGAACGGCAGCCGGCGTAGATTTCGCGGAATGCCGATCATGGTTGTATCGCCGGTCTCGGTGTCGATGCTGGCCACGATCATCGAGTTGAGCCGCTCGCCTTCCCGGCCCGGCCCGGCGTCGCTGCCGAGCAGGAGAAGGTTCAACCGGGGGATATCCGCCCACGGGTCGCTGGCGTCGGCGATGTCCGGTGTGGTGAGGCTGTCGCCACCGGATATCGCCCCGATCAGATCGCGTTGGACGAACGCATTGCGGGCCCCCAGGGAGAGTGGCGCGACGATCAGCGATGTGACCACCACGACGACGAGCGCACCAGCCAGCCGCTTACCGGGAGGCAGGCCCTCGGGCTCGAGCAGGCGGTGGGTGACGAGCGCGATGATCAGCCAGACGACCGCCACCGCAGCTAACCCGATACCCACGGTCATCAGCATCTGACGATCGCCGCCGTAGGACGCGAGGCGCCGGTTGGGGACGACAACCGCGATGGCCAGCATCGCCAGCACAGAGCCGATGAACAGCGTGAGGATGGTGGCGCCCAGGCGCCGTCTGCCGGCCGCCATCAACCCGGCGCCGGGGATCAGCGTTCCCATGGCGGTGCGGGCCAGGAACCGCCCGAAGCGAGGACGACGCCGGTGGCGCAGCGCTCGCCTGCCTCCGTGGCCGCTGGACGGGCCCCCGGCTCTGCTCATGGATACGGTGCCTCACATGATCGGGATACGGGCCGCAGTCTAGTCTCGGCTGGGCGACAACGAGGACACCGGCCCGCCGGGGCCAGGCGATCAGACCTCAGCAGACCTCGTCGGTCTCGACGGGCTGATCGGGGTCGTGTTCTTCCTCGGCTCCGGAGTCGTCATCGGTGCTCTGCTCGTCTTCGGTCACCCCATTGTCCGGCGTTTCCGGGACGTCGCCGCTGGCGGGGGTGTCCGATGCATCGTCGGTCTCGTGCTCACGAGGGGCACCGGCCTCCGTGTCATCGGCCGGGTCGTCCTCGGATGAACCCGCCGACGTCGTGGTGTCGTCCGGGGAATCGTCGTCGTCCTCGGAGGGGGCGAGGATCTCGCCGATCCGGGTGTGCAGTTGGTCATAGTCGGGGTTGGCCGCCGACGCGCCCATCGAGTTGAAGAACTCCCGATCGAGGGTGAGGCTTTCGAGGGTGCCGCCTTGGACCTCAAGTGCGAGTTCGATCAGGGCTGGGAAGAGGTCCTCCGGGACGTCGGTCTGGATGATGTCGCGGGTGGCCGAAGCCAGCTCCTGGTACTTCGTGAGAACTGTCCGGGGGTCGACCTCGTCGACGATGGCGCCGAGCACGCACTGCTGGCGGGCCATCCGGTCGTAGTCGTCGGAGCCGCACCTCGAGCGGGCGAACCAGAGTGCGTCGGCGCCGTTCAGATGCTGGCCTTCTCCGGCTTGGATGTAGCGGCGGGCCTGGGTGCATCGGCCAGTGCCAGGAATCTCCTTGTTGCCGACCGGAATGTCGCGCGGGACGTCGAGGGTGACTCCGCCGAGTGCGTCGACAATGGCTTGGAATCCCTCGAGGTTGACCATGACGAAGTAGTCGAGGTCGATGCCGAGTGCGCCTTCGACGGCCCACTTGGTGGCGTCCGCACCAGGGTTGCCGATCCCCTCGAACACGTCGGGATGCAAGGCCGGCACATTGCGGTAAGTGGCGTTGATCATCCACTCGCCCTGATCGCCCTCACCACGGAATCCACTCGGATAATGCTGGACGAGCGGGCTTTCGTCAGGGAACGGGAATCCCTGGAGGTTCCGTGGGACCGAGATCATGGTGGTGTCGCCGGTCTGAGTGTCGATACTCGCGACGATCAGCGTGTCGGGGCGCACGCCCTCCCGGCCGTCGCCGGCGTCGCTGCCGAGAAGCAGCAGGTTGAGCTGTGGAATATCGGCCCACGGGTCGCTGACATTGGCGATGTCCGGTGTCGTGTGACTGTCGCCGCCCGCGATGGCACCGATCAGGTCACGCTGGGTGAAAGCGTTGTTCGCCGCCACGGAGAGTGGACCGACGATGAGTGATGTGACGAGAACCACGACGAGTGCGCCACCGAGGCGTTTGCCGGGCGGGAGTCCGTCCGGTTCGAGTACTCGATGCGTCGCGAGGGCCACGATCAGCCAGACGAGCGCGGCAATCGCCAGCGTTGAGCCGACAACCAGCAGCATCTGCCGGTCTCCACCGTAGGAGATCAGCCGGCGGTTGGGTACCAGCACGACGGTGGCGAGCAGCGCGAGGATCGACAACGTGAACACGACGACCAGGAAGGTGCCGATGCGGCGCCTGCCGCCCGCGATGAGCCCGGAGCCGGGGATCAACGCGCCGATGGCGGTCCAGCTGATGAACCTTCCATAGCGTTGACGGCGCTGTTGCCGACGCGATTCGAGCCGGGAACGGCGTGTTCCGCCGCGGACTCCGCCGGCTCTGCTCACGACACTCGCCTCTCATACACGATCATCGGACCGCGAGCCAGTCTAAGGGGTCGGCGAGTCTGCTGACGGCCGCACGCTCAAGAGTTGCCTCTTAGAGGCCGCGCAGAATGGGAGTCGCCTGGCTCGCGTGCCCGGGCATCCTGGCTGGCGGCGTTGTCGTCAGTCGTCGCACAAACCCAGTGCGACTCCTTCCTCCGCCTTGCCATCAAGGCGCCCGACCCCGCTCGCTATCAAGCGTCCCATTCTGCGCGGCCTCTTCCTGACTCAGTATTAAGACGAACAACTGGGTCAAATGGTTGCGGAACCATCGAGAAGACGCTTCACCGTGGCGTCATCGACTTGGGTGAAGTCGTCGAACCATTCGCCGACGGCCATGAAGTCGGCGGGTAGCCTGAGCACCACCATGTCGTCCACGTGTGAAGCCAGCCGCGCGGCGGTATCGGGTGGCGCCACCGGAGCAGCGAGAATCACCCGCTCGGGTGCTGGCCGGGCGTTCTCGAGTAATTCGACCGCGGCCAGAGCCGTAGCGCCGGTGGCCAGGCCGTCGTCAACCACGACGATCATCCGTCCGCCGAATTCGAGAGATGGTCGTCCGGCCCGGAAGAGTCGTTCCCGGTCCTGTGCTTCCCGTTGAGCGTTGGCGAAGGCGACCTCGGCATCCTGGTCGCGAAGCCGGGATCGACGAATGACGTCGGTGTTGTGAATCCGCAGCCCGGATGCGGTCACCGCGCCTATCGCCAGCTCACGGTGCCAGGGCACGCCCACCTTCCGGACGACGAGCACGTCCAATTCGCCACCGATGACCTCGGTCACGGCAGCGGCCACTACTACGCCCCCACGTGGTAGCCCCAGCACCAGTGGCGGCTGCATGGGTGAGCCGCCCAATCTCTCCAGCAGCGCGCGACCGAGTTCCCGGCCGGCCTGCTCGCGATCTCTCCAAGGCCCCATTTTGATCCCCGTCATGCTATGACTTTGCCCTCTCGGGGCTCGGACGGGTAGCCTTACCAAGCTGCCGGTTTCGGCGGCATGGAGGCGTCGCCTAGTCCGGTTTATGGCGCCCGCCTGCTAAGCGGGTTGAGGTTCACCCCTCTCGCGGGTTCAAATCCCGCCGCCTCCGCCATTGTCAGGGCCGTTGGCCAGCTGGAGATCATCACTCGATGGTCACCAGATGGCCTCAGGAGGGCACCGAGCCAACGGCCCGGCTGCGGAGATTGCGCAGCCCGATCTTCGCAGTGGCGCCGAGCACGCTGCGGTGGCGACGCGCGATCGATTCCATCGCGTCACCAATCCGGTCGGCCTGCGCGTCCGTGAGGATCAGCGGCGGCTCGATCCGCATCACGTTCGGGTTGTTCAGCGTGTTGATCGTGATGATGTTGTGCTCCTGCCGGAGCAGCGCCGCGGCGACCGCGCCAGCGTATTCGCGGGCGAAGCCGGCCCCGATGCGCGGTGAGCCGAACTGGATACCGATCAGCAGACCGCGCCCGCGAACCTCGTCGATCAGCGGGTAGCGATCGGCGATGTCCCGCAGCCTGGCGATAAGCCGCCGGCCCACGCGGTCCGCGTGCCCCGGGAGCCGATCGCGCAGCAGGATCTCGAGCGTCTTCAGCCCGACGGCGCAGGCTCTCGACCCGCCGCCGAAGGTGGACGTGTGCAGGTGCGCGGTGTCGCGGCTGCCGTACACCCGGTCCCAGACGTCCGCCCGCGCGAGGCAGGCCCCGAGCGGGAACAATCCGCCGCCGAGCCCCTTGGCGAGACACAGGATGTCGGGCGCGACGTTGTCGCGGTCGCACGCGAACAGCGTGCCGGTCCGGCCGAGCCCGGTTTGGATCTCGTCGACCACGAGCAGGGTCCCAGTCTCGCGGCACAGCCGCTCGGCGCCTTTGAGATACCCGTCGGGCGGCAGGACGATCCCACCCTCGCCCTGGATGGGCTCGACGAAGAAGCCGCCGAAGTCCTTCGTCCGGAGTGCCTTCTCGAGGGCGTCGAGGTCGCCGTACGGCACCCGCTCGCAGCCGGGAAGCAGCGGCCCGAACGGCTTCTGGTAGACGGGACGGCCGGACACCGAGAGAGCGCCTATCGACTTGCCGTGGAACGAGTTGGTCGTCGAGAGCAGCCCGGTGCGGCCCATGCTGCCGCGGACCAGCTTGATCGCGGCTTCGATCGCCTCCGTTCCGCTGTTGCAGAAGAAGACCCGGCCCAGGTCGCCCGGTGCCACCCGCAGAAGCGACACGGCCAGCGCGGGGGTAACCGCCCCCGGCCAGATCTGGAGGAAGCCGGGCAGCGCGGCCACCCCGTCGAGGGCGGCGATCACCTCCGGATGGTTGTGACCGAGGTTCACCGAGCCGAAGCCGGCGAGACAGTCGAGGAACTCATTGCCCTGATCGTCGGTGAGGACAGCGCCGTGAGCCCGGACGACCGCACCGGTCTCGCCGAGGATGCGAGCTTCGGCAACCGCAGTTGGGTTGATCGCCTCGGCGTACCACCGCATCGCCTCGGCGTGAGACGCGTCGAGCGCGGCATCGAGCGTGATGATCTCTGGCTGTGCGTGGGGGGCGGTCTTCGGTGCGACAGACATGATTACCTCCTGCTTCGCTCCTATTGCCTCGGATGACCGCTAGCCTCGGCCTTGAGGTGTCAGTCGAGCGTCAATGGAGCGTCAGTCGGCTGCGATGGTGTAGCCGGCTGGTCGGAGCCGGAGGTAGACGGGACGCGCCCGAAGGAACGCGACGATTTCGTCAGCGCGGTCACGATGCTCGTCGGCCCTAGCATCGGCGGCGTTCTCAGCCAGGGCGGCGTGTGCTCGCGCCTGGTCGTACGGCATCGCCATCCGCTCGGCGACGACGAGGCTCTGCTCCCACGTTTTCACCGCCCGGCGCGGACGGCCGCCCAGGCAGGCGAGCCAGCCGGACGCCCACAATGCCCGCGGCCTCGCAACCGGATGGGCGCGCGCGAATCGGTCGAGTTGCCGGCATGCCAACCGGGCACCACTCACCAGTTCGGGCCGTGGTTCAGCCGCGATGTCCCATAGTGCGAGCCAGACCTGGGCGAGGTGGCTGTACGCCTCCATCGCCCACGCCGGGTAGAACCGGACATCGGGCACGGTGGATCGGGCCGCCCGGGCGAGGGTGAGTGCGGCCTGGTCCTGTCCCTGGGCGAGCCGCACCGCCGCCAGCACTGCGGCGCTCTTGAGGATCTCGGGAGGGGCCAGGTCGCGGCTGCGCTCGACAGCCTCGGCCTGGAGGGCCGCGACGCCGCAGAGATCACCACCGAGACCTAGTGTGGCGTCGGTCAGCCCGTTCACGCACCAGTTGGTCGCGAATTGGTCGCCGAACGCCTGCGCCCCGCCGAGTGCGTGGCCGAACGACGCCAGCGCGTCCGCGAACCGGCCCTGGTACAGCGCGGCGACCCCGGCGAGCGCATGCCAGATGGCCAGCCGGTGCTCTGCCTGCTTGTGCGCCGAGATGGTGGCCCTGGCCACCAGGGCGTCGAGGTCCGCCCAGGCTGCGTTGGCAACGTGCGAGAGTGCGCGGGTCTCGAGGCCCAGCAAGGCGAGGTCCGAGTTGCGGGCCCGTGCCACCAGCGCGTCAGCGAGCTCGCCGTACCTGCGACCGAGCCCGTGCCAGCCGAGCATGGCCAGACCGTGCCCGAGTTCTGCGTACGCGGCACTGGCCGCCCCGGGGTCGTGACACCGGTCGGCCGCGTTTGCCGAGCGCAGGGTATAGAAGGCGACCGGCAGCGGCTGCTGGAGGTTGTACATGGTGTTCCCGAGCACACTGAGCATCTCAATGATCGCCTCCTCTTTGCCACGGGCGCCGGGAGGGAGCGGTCGCGCCGGTACCAGCCGGTGCATCACCTGGCGGAGGCACTCCCGCGCGATTGCCAGGCGCAGTGCCGGGCGGTGGCGGGGCAACGGCTGTCCGAGTGCGGCGAACGCGGCCTCGGTCTCTGCGATCGTGCGTTCGACCCGCCCGAGCTGGAATGCGGCCGTCCCGGCCCAACGGTGCCAAGTTGCGGCGCGGGCTGCGGAGATGTCGGGACGGGACAGCGCCGCGTCGAGCATTCCCAGCGCTTCGGCGAACCGGCCGCTGCGCTGATCGAGGTGCCACAGCACATGGACGCATGCAGCGAGCTCGTCCTCGCCACCGTGGGCCGCCAGCCATCGGGTGGCGGCTCTGATGTTCGCGAGGTCGGGTTCCAGGGCCTGCTCCGTACCGTCCTGGCCGGTGTGCGGCCATTGCTCGGTCGGTTCGCCGGCGTGTGCGGCCGCTCTGCTCGCGAAGTACTGGGCGTGTCGGGAGCGAGCGTCCTCGGCGTTGCCTGGATCTTCGTCGAGTTTCGAGGCCGCGAATTGGCGCAGCAGCTCATGAAGGTCGAACCGGGACGATATACCCGGCCGCACGACGGAGCGGTCGACGAGGCCGGCCAGGTCCGCGGGCGACGCGCCGGCCACTACGCGGGCGGCGTCGACGCTGAATCCGCCGCGGAAGACAGAGAGCCGGGCGAGCATCCGGTGTTGTGAACGGTCGAGCAGTCGCCAGGTGGCTTCCAGCACCGAGCGCATGCTGCGCTGGCGATCCGCGACGATGCCGTGGTTTGTCGCGAGGGCGTCGAGATCCGATCCGATCAGCTGCGCCACCTCACGGGTGGCCAGCGATCGTGTCCACTGCGCCGCCAGCTCCAGCGCCAGCGGCAGACCACCGACCAGTTGACAGATCTGCAGAACCGATTCCGGGTCGTCCGCGATGGAGAATCCCGGGCGTACCTGACGGGCGCAGCCGGCCAACAGCACTGCGGCCGGCGCGTCCTCTAGGCCGTCTTTTACGCTGTCCGGGTAGGCCAGGCCGGCGACATCGAACAGCCACTCGGTGCCGAGCCCGATCCGCTGTCGCGACGTCGCGAGCACGGTCAGCCCGGGCGACCCGTCCAGCAGCGCGGTGAGGAGCTCTGCGAGGTCCAGATGCTCGACGTTGTCGAGAACGAGGAGGATCTTCCGGCGCGCCACCACTCGTCGGAGGGCGTCCAGCGGCGAGTCCTTCCATGGCGGCAGGCCGAGCTTCTGCGCGACCTCACCGGCCACAACGCTCGGTGACGCGTTGCTGGGGAGCGCTGCCAGCGACACGAAAGCGACCGCGTCGAACGCGTGGGCGATATCGGGCACCGCGCCGATTGCCAGCCGGGTCTTCCCGACGCCTCCGGGGCCGACGAGGGTGAGCAGCCGACAAGCCTCGTCCAGGAGCAGCGCCTTCACCCGGGCGGTCTCGCTCTCGCGCCCGACGAGCGGTCCCGCGGGCGCGGGGAAGGGACGGGGCGCGAACCGGACGTCTGGATCCGGGCGGCGCGTGTCGGCATCGGCATCGTCCGCTGCGGGCCGGGCGTCGCGGTAGCCGGCAGCGGATGTGCGATCCTCCCTCAGCAGGCGGTCCCGCACCAAGACAGTCTCGGCAGACGGATCGACGCCGAGTTCGTCGGCCAGCACCAGCCGGCAGGTTTCGAACTGGGCCAAAGCCGCGGCCCGTCGGCCGGTCGCGGCGAGCAGCTCCATCGTTAGTCGGTGAACGGCTTCGTCGAGCGGGTCCAGCGCGAGTAGATCCCGTGCGATCGACAACGCCTGCTCGGGATCGCAACCGGCCATCGCCCGAGCGGATGCCCCCAGCCCTTCGATCGTCGCGTCCCTGATGCGCCGGCGCTCGCCGGCGAGCCAGGTCTCGAATCCGGGAGCACCGGGCACGTCCAGGCCGTCCATCAGGTCGGCTCGGACCAGCGTCCGCAGCCTCGCCACCGAGAATCTATCGCCCGCCGTGAGCAGGTTAGACAGCTCGTCGAGGTCGACCTGCCAGTCGGCGCCCGGACCGACGTCGCGGGCCGAGACGTCGATATGCGCGCGGAGCGTCCGCCGGAGGCCGAGGAGCAGCATGCGCAGATTCGCCCTCGCCCGGTGGTCGGGCAGCTCACCCCACAGCAGCCCGGCAAGCTCCCTGCGGGAGTGTCGCTTGCCGGTGACCGCCAGGTAGCCCAGCAGCGCAGTGGCCTTCGCGTTGAGGTCGACCGGCACTCCGCCGTGGCTGACTGACGGCCGCCCCAGGACCTCGACTCGCAGCTTCCCCATCGCCACTCGCTTCCAGCCACCCGCACAGCGCAGGCACCGATGCTCCGAGCGTAGTCCGAGGTCGGCCCACCGGTGCAGGCTTGTGCGCTCTGCGTCGTACGTTTCTGGTGGTCGTCGCTGGAATACTACGCGGTCATGGCCGATCGGATCGCCGATCCGTGGGGCCGGCGTACTGTGTACAGTCCCGGCGGCGATCACAGGTGCTGGCGGGGTGGACCTCGTAGTCATCGCGGGCGTGGGATCCGGACCAGGCTGCATCGGTGGGCTTGCGAAGATCGTATGTGACCCGGTTTCGTCATTCCTCCCGAATGAAGCATGACAGGTCGCGGACACGTGCAACGCATTCGGGTGAGCGTTTGAGGTCTCGTCAGAAGTGTTACGACCAGCCCTCAAGTGCTTGGACCCAAGGTCCGAGCCTCACGTCACCGCCGTCGAGAATGTCGAGGCCCGTGGCCGAGCTTTCGTGCTCGGTGACGTCGAGCGACACGGGCTCGGCATCAGGAACGGCGGTCACGTCGATCGTCGTCGTCACATCAGGATCGTTTGCGGTCGACATGGCGCGCCACTTCAGCGGCGCCAGGATCTGCTCGCCGGGCGGGACCACAAGGCGGGCGGGGATGACTCCAGGTGAGTACGGTTCGATCGTGATGTCCTTCTGAGCCACCCCGTCGGCGTTGCCGAACCGAATGCCCGGAGCTCCTTCGATGGCGCAGGGGCCGTCGGACACGTTACTAGCGCGCAGCGCCGCGTACCGGGCACCGGTAGCGGCGTCGGAGCCGCCGTACCGGACGTCCAGGTGCGCACTGGTGCAGGCGGGCGCGGATGGGTCGTCGGGCCACGCCTCAACATCGGCGGGCAGGGGCAGGGAGTGTGCCTCCGGCTCCGGCGGAGAGAACGCCGAAACCCACCCTTCGGTGAGGGTGGCGTAACCCGGCTCGGAGACCGTGAAAGCTACCGGGAGCCCGATATCCGTCGCGTAATCGTGCTCCTCCAGCCATCGGCTGAGTTCCTGTGTCTCGGGGGCCTCGGCGGGCCAGGTGGCGCCGACCGAGATGTGAGGAGCGGTCGAATCGCTGAAGGAAACGGACTCGACACCAGGACGCGACGCCGCATCCACGGCGAGCCGCACCGCGTCAGCATCGGGGAGGGCGCCGTAGCCGTTGTAGTGGGTGTTGTCGCCGGCGACGTGCAGGTCGGCGGAGCGACCGAGCTCGGCGGCCAGCTCAGCCAAGGGAACCATTCCGGCAGCGTCAGCCGCAGTGATCCCGATACTGGCCGGCGGGGGCGTCACCTCCTGCTCGGACCCAGCGTCTGCGGTGTCGGCTAGAGGGGACCCGGTTCCGTACACACTCACCTGCCGCGCCCCGGCCTGCCAGATCGTGAACGCGTCGGCGATGTCGGCCGCACCTGATGCCGCCGTGTACCGCAGCTCGAGCGGGGGTAGGGCAGCGACTCCGTTCTCGTCCTCTGATTCCCCCGCGCTCACGCGCAGGAACACTGATACGGCGTCGCGGGCCACGACGTCTGCGGCGGGGACGAGAAGCGCGTGCGCGTTCTCCGCAGTGGCCGCGGCGTCGTCGGGAGTGAGCGTGGCATCCAGGCGCATATGGATGTCGACCTCCGACGGCTCCGGGCCGAACGTTGTCGCGACGGAGGCGGTGGACTCGCGATGCTGCATGTCGACCGACACCACGCCAGGGAGTCGCTCGGCCTCCCTGATCGCTTCGCGAAGCTCATCGAGGGCTGGCTCCCACGGACGCCACACGGCGACGGCCAGGACCACCGCAAATGGAAGTAGGAACAGTGCCGCCTTCGATCGAGTCACCGTCCGATTGTGCCAGAGCGCCTGGCTAGCAGTCCGATCGTGACGGGCACGTGCTGCTGGCTCATGCGGTGTCGACGGGTCCGCAGCGGACGGACCGGTGTGGTTGGCTAGCAGCATGACCTGGCCACGTGTTGATGATCTGCGCACTATCGAGTTCGGTTCGCCGGGGGCGCTTCGAACTCAGCTCACCGACCTGGTCTTGCGCGGGCAGAAAAGAGCCACTGCCGGCCTGCGAATCGAGTACGAGGTCGACGGCGAGCGGCTCGAGCGCGTCGGAGAAGTGCTGGCTGTGCTCGGAAACGATGGCGAGCCCGTCGGCACGATCGAGGTGACGCAGGTCGACGTCGTCCCATTTGACCAGGTCACTTGGGAGTTCGCCGACGCCGAAGGCGAAGGTTTCACCGACATCGACGACTGGCGGGCGCAGCACCGGAGCTTCTGGGAGGGGTTCTCGGCCAAGCGGATTCAGGCGCATCTCGGCGACGCACAATGGTCCATCCGTGGTGACACGGAGGTCGTCTGTGTATGGTTCCGGCTTCTCGACAGTGGGGCTTCAGCAGACGCCGCTGATTGATCACCGGGAGAGAGGCACGTCGTTGGCGCTCAGATCGACGGCGAGTCCCGTCGACTCCGCACGCGCGGAGTCGACGCTGAGGTCGTACGGCAGCGCGGGAAGTGGCACGTCCACCGATGCGGCGCTTGCCAGCTGGTCCACCTGCGCTTGAGCTTCGGCCGGGAGATCGACCGAGTTGTCAGCGGCGAGCTCAGTGACCCGCATATGGAGCGTATTGCCGTTGATCCCCACTGAGGCGCTCCCCGCGAGAGCCACCGACGTACCCAGGACATCCACCGGCATCCGTACCGCTACCGTTTCTCTGCCCGCGGCGGACAGTTCGAGTCCGTCGAGGCCGGTGAACGCAGCGACGCTGTCGTACCCGACTATGGCAGTCCCGTCGACGCGTCCGGCATGGATCGGGCCGGATCGTTCAATCAGCGTCGACATGGGCGCGGTGACGTCGCTCGCTACGATCTCCACGTCAGACAGCTGGACCGCGTCTGCCCCGACATCGCGTAGGTGCAGCGTCACCTCGGCGTACTCGCCCGACACAACCTGAGTCAGAAAAGGGAACCCACCGACGCTGACGTCGGGCTGGCCGCCGTTGACCTCGTAGTTGGTCAGCTCCCGGGCCACCTGGTCGGCCAATACTCGCCCGGCGATCCAGGCGCTGATCCGGTCGACCGCCACGAACAGTAGGCCCAGCACGACAAGCACGAGGAGAGTCCGTCGAAATATCCGCACAAGGGATAACTCTCTCATTGGTCTCAGGAGCGGCCGAGTGCCGCTTCGGCAAATAGTCGTGTTGATCAGGGATGCAGGCGGATGAGGACTCGGTCGTGGTGGGAGGTTCCGCGTTCCATTGCGACCAGCGCCGACGGCGCCTGGTCGAGGCCGTGATAGACGAGCTCGTGTGAATACAGGGAGCCTTCGGCGAGCCAGCCCGCGGCGTGCCGGATGTAGTCGGGAAACGCCGCTAGATGCTTGCCGATCTGCACGCCATGTAGGGAGAGCTGCTTGTCGACGATTTTGTGCAGGTTGTGCGGGCCGGGGATCTGGTGGTGACAACACGAGTCATTGCCGTGGCTCACCAGCGCCGCCCGGCCGCCGGTCCGCAGAGTCTCGATCGCGGCCTCGAGCAGCGGGCCGTCGGCTGTGCCGACGTAGACGTCGACCCCATCGGGTGCGAGCCGGTTGAGTTGCCGGCTGATCGAGCCGGCGTGGTGGTCCACAACCAGGTCGTATCCGTGGACCTCGAGCGCAGTCAGCGTGTCCTCCGGTCCGCCGGCTGAGCCGATGACCTCGGATGCCCCGAGCTTGCGGGCGATCTGGCCGGCTGCGTTACCGA
The DNA here is from genome assembly GCF_010122465.1 of Phytoactinopolyspora mesophila. NCBI lineage: Bacteria > Bacillati > Actinomycetota > Actinomycetes > Jiangellales > Jiangellaceae > Phytoactinopolyspora > Phytoactinopolyspora mesophila. The sequence goes on from NZ_WLZY01000016.1 coordinate 99,446, forward strand.
CGGGCGTCGTCGCGTTGGCGATGAACGCGACGTCCCCGGGCTGGAGTGTTGCAGCGGTGGTCAGAGCGGCGTAGGCCGTCAGGCCCGGAATGCCGAGAACTCCGAGGTACGCCTGTGCCGGAGCGAGGTCGGTGTCGACGACGAGCGCGTCCGTGGCGTCGACTACGGCGTACTCGCGCCAGCCGAGAAAGTGCAAGACGGTGGTGCCGACGGGTATATCTTCGGATCGGGTGGTGACGACTTCGCCGACGGCCGCGCCGTCCAGGGCGGAACCCAACTGGTAGGGCGGGTGCGCCGGGGCCGGGACATTGTCCATCCGGCCACGGACATACCGGTCCACCGAGAGCCAGGTGTTTCGCACGAGGACCTGTCCCGGGCCGGGGCGCGGCGTAGACGTGACGGCTGTTTCGAGATTCGCCGGGCTCAGGTCACCTGGCCGCGACACCAGGCGTATCTCCCGGCTGGCTGACGGTGCGACGCCGTCGGCACCCACGGTCTCTGCCCGCTTCGGGTGGATCGTGGCCAGCAGGCCCTGCGCATCGTCCATGGGGGGAAAACGGCTGGCTGCCTGCAGCAAACTGAAGATGGTCATGTGGCCCTCTGCTTCTCCGTCTACGTGCCGACCGATACTTCGGTCCTGCGGCACATTACGAAGCCGAGACCGCTTTCGTCGTCATCCGTTGGTCGACCCCGGGGTGGAAGCGTGACCGAAGGGGAGTAGCAGCGGCGCCGTTACGATGGCACCCATTCAAGCCACGCACCGGGGGGAACCGAGACGTGAATGGCGAGCTTGCCGGTCAGCAGGCCGGGATGTCCATGGTGGACCCGCACGAAGGGCTGCTCGCCACCAAGCTCTACATTCCACCACCGCCGCCCGGATTCGTTTCCCGTCCGCGTCTGACGAGCCAGCTCGAGGAAGGTCTGCGCGGGGCGCTGACGCTGGTGTGTGCGCCGGCCGGATCCGGCAAGACAGCGTTGTTGTCCGAGCTGAGCAGGCGACACAGGGGCAGTGCCGGATGGCTGGCGCTGGACTCGGGTGACAACGACCCCGTCCGGTTCTGGCGTCACGCCGTGGCCACGCTGGCGCCGAGCCGCCCAGGGATCGTCGAGCGCGTCGCCCCCTTGCTGGGACCTCCTGCGCCGACGACCTTCGACGGTCTCGTGACCGCTGTTGTCAATGAGCTTGCCACCGAACCTAACCTCGTCGTGCTGGTCTTGGACGACTACCACGTGATCGATACCGAACAGGTGCACGCTTCTTTGCGATTCCTGCTGGAGCATCGGCCCTCGCAGCTGTGTGTGGTGATAGCTAGCCGCACCGAGCCACCGTTGCCGCTGGCGCGCCTTCGCGTACGCAGCGAGCTCACCGAGTTGCGTGGCGCTGAGCTGCGCTTCACTCTCGAAGAGACGGGGACTCTTCTGGGCGGCGCCTTCGATGCGAGCTTTCGGGACGAGGCGGTGGAGACGCTGCTCTCCCGCACCGAAGGGTGGGTGGCCGGTTTGCAGCTCGCCAGTGTGTCGCTGCGAAGTCAGCCGGATCTCGCCAGGTTCGTCGCTTCGTTCTCCGGCAGTCACCGCTATGTGCTCGACTACCTGACCGAGGAAGTTCTGGACCACCAGTCCGATGTCATGCGCCGATTCCTTCTGGAAACCTCGGTGCTGGAACGGCTTTGCGGGTCGTTGTGCGACGCCGTGACGGGCCGAACCGACAGCCAGCAGATGTTGGAGGCCATCGAGCGAGCGAACCTGTTTCTCGTGCCCCTCGACGAGAACCGTGGTTGGTGGCGCTACCACCATCTGTTCGCTGACCTGCTCCGCAACAGGTTGGACGGTGCCCGGCCGGACCGAGCAAAGGAGTTGCATCGCCGGGCCGCCGCATGGCATGAACAGCATGGGCCGCCTGACCACGCCGTCCGGCATGCGGTGAGCGCCGGCGAGTACGTCATGGCGGCGCGTTTGATCGAGCGATACTTCGACGAGCTCTACCTGAGCAGTGAGGCGGCCACGGCGTCGCGGTGGATCGCGGCGTTACCACCTGACCTGGTCGCTTCCCGGCCACGGTTGAATCTGGTGCAGGCCGCGTTGAACCTCATCGGAGGCCGGCTGGATGTGGTCGGGGAGTTTCTCGATGTCGCCGAGCGTGCCGAAGGCGAGGCGGCGCAGGAGCCGTTTGAGCCCTCCGTCGGCAGGGCCGCGAGCAGATTCGTCAACATTCCGGCGGCGATCGCGGTCGGGCGCTCGTACATAGCGCACCTTCACGGTGAAGGCGAGGCCGCGGTGGTGTACGCATCCGAGGCTTTGGCGGCACTCGACGACACCGATCAGATGCTGGAAGGGCTCGCGCATACGAGCAGGGCCATGGGGGTGTGGGTCCGCGGCTGGGTCGCGGAGGCACAGCACGGTATGGAGTTTTGTGTGGGCCTGTGGCGCTCGGCCGGTCACGACGATCTCGCCATGGTGGCCTCATCGGGCCTTGGCCGTATCCACCGCGCCCGAGGGCGGCTCGACGCCGCACTGGAGACGTGCCGCACGGCGCGGCAGTCGATGACTTCGCCGGGTCGTCCGCTGGCTCCGGCAGCGGGCATCGTCCAGGTGGAGATGGCCGAGGTGGCCTATGAGCGGGATGAGTTGGAGCTGGCGGCTGAGCTGGTCAACGAGGGTTTGTCGCTGTGCCGGGAGCTTTCCTTCGCCGAGTTCATGTCGCGGGGGCTGGCGCTCCTGGCTCGGATCCGTCACGCACAGGGCGATCCCGCTGGCGCTCGCCGAGCAATGGAGATGGCCGAGAACCACTCGGACCCCGTCATTGCCGATCTGTTGAACCCGGTCCCTGCGCAGCGGGCACGGCTCTTGCTCATGCAGGGTGAGACCGCGGCTGCCGCCGAGTGGCTGGCCAGCCGGGGCGTCGGCGCCGATGACGAGCCGACCTATGCGGCAGAACCCGCGTATCTCGTGCTGGTCCGTCTCCTGCTTGTTCAGGAGCGTGCTCCTGAAGCGCTCCGGCTGCTGGACCGGCTACGCACCCTGGCGTCAGCACAGCGTCGCGATGGGAGCCTGATCGAGATCGAGGCGTTGCGGGCGCTGGGGTGGGCAGCTGTGGGCGACACCGAGGTTGCGCTTTCGGTGCTCGGTGCGTCGCTGAGCCTCGCCGTTCCCCAGGGCCACGTCCGGGTGTTCGTGGACGAAGGTGACGCGATGCACAAACTGATCGGCCGGTTCATCGCCAACGAGCACCCGGGACAGCCATCGGTTCCGGTGAAGTATCTGGGCACGTTGACGCGAGCTTTCTCCCGGAGCTCCGGAGACGCTGCCCCCGGGGCTGCCGCGTCGTCCACCGCCGGTATCGTCACCGGCCTCAGCGAACGTGAGCTGGAGGTCCTGGTTCTGCTCGCGGCAGGCAAGCAGAACCAGGAGATAGCCAAGGAGCTCTTCGTGGCGCTGAGCACCGTCAAGAAGCACGTCACACACATCCTGAGCAAGCTTGGCGCCGCGAATCGCACCGAGGCCACGGTCCGAGCCCGCGCCCTCGGCTTGCTGAGCTAGCCCGGCCACCGCGAGCCGGCTCGTTGTCGGGCGTCCTCAGCCGAGGCGCGTCTTCAGGCCGTCGAGCTCCGACCAGAGCAAGGTGGGCAGCTTGTCGCCGAACTTCTCGAACCACTGCGTGATGCCGGGCACTTCTGCTCGCCACTCGGCCGGATCGACACGCAGGCAGGCTTCGAGCTGTTCGCGAGTCAGATCCAGACCGCTGGTGTCGATGGCCTCCGCGGTAGGAACGCGCCCGATGGGTGTTTCCGTCGCCGCTGCGGTGCCCTCGATGCGCTCGATCACCCATTTCAGTACGCGACCGTTCTCGCCGAAGCCGGGCCAGATGAAGCCGCCGTCCTCACCACGGCGGAACCAGTTCACGTAGAAGATCTTGGGCAGCTTCGCGGAGTCTGCGTCTTTGCCCATGGAGATCCAATGCCCGAAGTAGTCTCCGCCGTTGTAGCCGATGAACGGCAGCATGGCCATCGGGTCGCGCCGGACCACCCCGACCTTGCCCGCGGCGGCCGCCGTGGTCTCGGAGGAGAGGGTGGCGCCCATGAAGACCCCGTGCGTCCAGTCGCGGGCCTCGGTGACCAGGGGGATCGTCGTCGCCCGGCGTCCGCCGAACAGGATCGCGGAGATCGGCACGCCGCGGGGGTCGTCGTACTCCGGCGCGATGATGGGGCATTGTGTGATCGGGGTACAGAACCTGGAGTTCGGATGCGACGACGGCTGCGATGCGCCCTCGACATCCGGGCGCCAGCTGCGCCCCTTCCAATCGGTCAGGTGAGCCGGAGGGTCGTCGGTCATGCCCTCCCACCAGATGTCGCCGTCGTCGGTGAGCGCGACATTGGTGAAGACGCTGTTGCCCTTGTTGATGGTGCGCATGGCGTTCGGGTTGGTGTCCCAGCCGGTGCCCGGGGCCACACCGAACAAGCCATATTCCGGGTTCAACGCGTAGAGGCGGCCGTCTTCACCGAAGCGCATCCAGGCGATGTCGTCACCTAGAGTCTCGACCTTCCAACCGGGAATGGTGGGTTCGAGCATGGCGAGGTTGGTTTTGCCGCAGGCGGAGGGGAACGCGGCAGCGATGTAGCGGACGTTGCCCTGCGGCGAGGTCAGCTTGAGGATGAGCATGTGTTCGGCCAGCCAGCCTTCGTCGCGCGCCATGACGCTGGCGATGCGCAGCGAGTAGCACTTCTTGCCGAGCAGCGAGTTGCCACCGTAGCCGGATCCGTAGGACCAGATCATGCGTTCTTCGGGAAACTGCGTGATGTATTTGGTCTGATTGCACGGCCAGGGGACGTCCTCTTGGCCAGGTTCCAGCGGCGCGCCCACCGAGTGCAGGCACGGAACGAAGTCCGCGGTGGAACCCATCGCCTCGAGCACGTGGGCGCCCATCCGGGCCATGATCCGCATGGAGGCGACCACATAGGCCGAATCGGTGATCTCCACGCCGAACATCGGGTTTTCGGAGTTCACCGGTCCCATGCAGAACGGGATGACATACATGGTGCGGCCCTGCATGCAACCGCGGTAGAGCTCGGTCATCTCGGCCTTCATCTCTGCCGGGTCCCGCCAGTTGTTGGTCGGCCCGGCGTCGGCCTCGTCGACCGAGCAGATGAAGGTGCGTTCTTCGACCCTGGCCACATCGGAGGGGTCAGTGCGGGCCCAGAAAGAGTTCGGCTTCTTCTCGGGATTGAGGCGGACCAGCGTTCCGGCATCGACGAGTGCGTCGGTGAGCATGGCCCACTCGGCGTCGGAGCCATCACACCAATGGATCCGCTCCGGGCGGGTAAGCTCCGCGACCTCTCGGACCCAGGCCAGCAGGCGCGGATGTGAGGTGGGAGCGTGGTCGAAATCTTGGGCGAGGCTGTGATCGGCGATAGCTGTCATGGTGGTCGTTCACCCTCCACTGGCGATCTGCCGTCGATGTCACCGGCCGACGGCGGGTAAGCGAAAGCCACCCGATCCAGCCCGTTCTGGAGCGGGTGAACTTCCGCAGGTTGATTCGACCGTACGGCGGCAATCTCAGCTCGTGGAACAGTGCGGAGGGTGAAGAGGCTCACAACCCAGCGTCAAAATACGTATAAATGGGACTTTGGTCCGTACCTCACCGGACCACGAAGTATCTTGGTCCGTACCAGTCAAGCTCGGTTTGGCCCCGGGCAGTCACGACTCGAAGCGGGGTGCATGTGCTGCCGATTTCGACTCTGCGCCGCGGGCCGGTACACTCGACACCGGTCCGGAGACGGACTGGGCGCCCCTAGCTCAACGGATAGAGCATCTGACTACGGATCAGAAGGTTGGGGGTTCGAATCCCTCGGGGCGCGCAAACTAAAGTGGCTGGTCAGGCGCGAATTGACCAGCCACTTTGTCATTCCTGATCATGATCCTTTCATGATCAGGAGCCCGATGGAGCCCGCGAGTTTTCCGCTGTGCCCGCGGCACTGGCGGCGGCCGCTTCGGCTGCCGCCCCGCTCGAAGGCATCGGAACCTGCTCCGGATCCAGGATCGAGCCGTCCTCGCGTGTGAACACATACGGCGTCTCAGTCCAGGCGCTGCCACGTTCGGAGCGAAGCTCGGCTCGCCGGTTGAGGTGCTCGCGCAGTATTCACGCCACAACTTGAATGCGGACGCGTTCGGCGCACACTTGCGGGCCGCTGCCAGCCGGGTCTCGTAGCCGGTGTGCCACTCGACGATCCTGGCATCGGTCCAGGTCTTCGGCCGTTTCCTCCGGGATCGGTACCCGTCGCGGTGGTGCAGCGGACTCGGCGTGGTCGACACTGCGCTGTCGACTGGCTGATGGGGAACGGCCGCAACTGCGGGCGTACCCGAAGTTCGCCGCACAAATGGCGAAGTTCGTCGCCCCCTTCGTCGACGGCAGGAAAGCCGACGCCGAGCTTCGGGTCGGTGCATGAGGCCGGGCCCGTGTGCGGTCGCCGAGCACTCCCTGACAAGACACGCACGGACTTCTGCTAGGTGACATCGGAGGAGCGGTGGGCTATCGCCCGGATGTGACGGCCGTGATCACAGTCGACGAACTCGGCGATGCTGCGACGACGATCACTTCACCAACAGGACAGGTGAGCGTCGATAGGGCTGACGTCGATCCGGAGCGCTGGTTTGCTGAGCACAACCTAGCCCTGTCTTTTCACGGTGATCTTGGGGTGAGGGTGTGTCAGTAAGACGAAAAGTGCTCCTGAGCAGGGAGAATGAGAGTGTCTAAGTCTTGTTCGCCCGGCTCGAATGGAGCACTTTTCGTATGGTT